>CABSYH010000139.1:0-5307 GCA_902481965.1 uncultured Collinsella sp. | reverse complement strand
CGAGATTCCTCTACGTCTCGTGGGCTCGGAGATGTGTATAAGAGACAGCTCCAGGCTCATGGCGGCGCTCGATGCGGCCATGATCTCGGTGCCCAGACTGTTGATGGCAGACTGGATGATGATGTTGGCGACAGCAAAGACGGCGCTTTGGATGCCGGCGGGCAGGCCGATCTTGACGATGCGTTTGAGGGCGACGGGGTCGATAGCCAGGTCGCGCGGGGTGACGCGGACGACGGAGTCGGTCTTGAGCAGGCGGATAAAGAGCGTAGCGGCGCTGACGGTGTAGGCGATGGCGGTGGCTATGGCGACGCCCGCGACGCCCCAGTGGAGTACGGGGACAAAGATGAGGTCCAGGCCAATGTTGAGGACGGTGGACACGGCAAGCGCCTGCAGCGGCATGCGGGTGATGCCGACGGAGCGGAAGATCGCGGCCTCAAAGTTGTAGAGCAAGATCGAGGGCATGCTCAGTAAAAAGACGCGTAGATAGAGTGAGGCGAGCGGCATGGTCTCGGCGGGAACGTTGAGCGCGGCGAGCATGGGCTCGGCAAAGATCTCGCCCAGCGCGATGACGACGAAGCCCACGAGCGCCATTAAAATCGAGGTATGGACGGCGCGTTTGACCATGTTCTGATCGTTGCGGCCGATGGCGTTGGCGATGACCACGTTGGAGCCAAGCGACATGCCAATAAACAGGTTGAGCATAAGACTGGTAAGCGGAACATTGGAGCCGACCGCTGCCATGGCGAGGGTTCCCTGGTCGCCCGAGAAATTACCAATGATGACCGTGGCGATTAGGTTCGACAGCTGCTCCAAGATGCTCGTGGCGGCCACGGGGAAGGCGAACAGGGGAATATTGCGCCACAGCGAGCCGGTGGTCATGTCAATGTGCTTAGATACGGTGTCAGCCATACGCTCTCAATCTCTAACATGCTTTTTCGTGCTCATTTGCGCAGATGATGATACTCCTAATCGACTAGTCATGGGGGACGTTCTAAAACGATTAGTCATTCAAGAACGTCTCCAATGACTAGGTGGGGAAGGCGTGCGACAATGGTGGGCGTTGTGTAGTCCGCGCTAAGGAGTTGCCATGTTGTTGTGTCCCGTTTGCCATGAGCCTCTGGCGGATGACGAACGCGGTGCTGTGTGCGCGGGCGGACACCGGTTTGACCGTGCGCGCGAGGGCTATCTATATCTGCTGCGCTCGTCCAAGAGCGGCGACTCCATGGGCGATCCCAAGTCGCAGGCACGCAGCCGTCGCGACTTTCTGAATCGCGGTTACTATGCGCCGTTGCGCGATGCGATGGTTGAGCTGGTGCGCAAGCAGACGTCTGGGCGCGCCGCGTCTACGAATGGCCCCATGACGCTGCTCGATATTTGCTGTGGCGAGGGCTACTACACCAGCGCCATGGGCGCGGTGCCGGGCGTGGACGCTTGCGGGTTCGATTTGGGCAAAGAAATGGTGCGCCTGGCCGCCAAGCGCGGCGATGCGACCTACTTCGTGGCCAACATGAAGGATGTCCCCGTGGCCGATGGCGCCTTCGACATGGTGACCGAACTCTTTGCTCCTTTTAACGAGCGCGAGTTTGCCCGCGTGCTGGCGCCCGAGGGCTCGCTCTACACCGTCGTGCCGGGCGCTCGTCATCTCTTTGGGCTTAAGGAGGTGCTCTACGACACACCGTACCTTAACGATGAGAAGCTGCCGAAGACCACCGAGCTCGAGTTAGTCGGAATGCAGCGGGTGTCTGCGAACATTACGCTTCAGACCCAGGCCGACATCGAAGCGGTGTTCCAGATGACGCCGTACTACTACCGCACACGCCCTGCCGACAAAGAGCGCCTGGCAAACCTGGACACGCTCCAAACCGATATCGACTTCATCATCGCCGAGTACCGCCACAGCTAACAACCTACCAAAAAGGGACAGGTTTATTTTGGCAGGTTTTATCTGGGCAAACGTAAAGGGCCGACCGCGGAGATGCGCGGTCGGCCCTTTTTAGTTGCTTGGCTGCAGAGGTTATGAGAAGCGGGCGCTTACAGGCGGTCCTTGTTCTCGGCCTTAACGGCGTGCGCCTGCTGAACAAAGAACAGGTCGTACACCACGATGACAAAGGCGACGATATTGACGGAGCTGCCGCCGAGCGCGGGAAGCGTGAGCACGGCCGCCGCAATCGTGGCGATTGCGGCAACGATGCCGAGCTTAAACGCGCCATCCACCTGCGAAGGCTTGTTGGCGCCCTTGATGCCCGCAACACCTGCGGCAAGATCGACAACGCTCTTGGCGACTAGTACGACCGCGGCGAGCATGGCGTTCGACCCGTACGTGGAATCGAGGTTGCCACTGGCGATACCGACGCCGGCGATGACGAGGCTGGCGATGCCCAAAACAATGTAGACGAGGGCAAGGATTTTGAGAGTCTTACGAGCGGAACTCATGGCTGGTCCTTTCGATACGAGTACGCCAACCTGGCGCACCCATGTGCTGCACATATGGTGAAGCACATTGTAGTTCAACGGGGCGATGCATGCGTTTGAAAGCGTCTCTTGCCTGTACGGTCCAACCTTTCAAAAAGGAAAGCTGGACGTAAGGCAAATCGATGGCAGCTCATGTGCGACGCTGCGATGATGAGGCCATGGTAAGAGCTGGACCGAAGGGGGAGCCATGATGTACGGAGCAGAGCAAGTACGAGAGCCGCGGTCGTTGGGAAGGCGCATGGGTGATTCCGTGATCGCTGCCGTGTGCACGGGATTGATGGCGGTGCTTTTCATTGGAATGCTGTGGGCCATGTCGCATGTGGGACAATAGCGGACGGTTGGGTGCCGGCATAAACGGCGCTCACGTATTCGTTTTGCTTGTTAAGGAGTGCCCATGGGCGTCGTCGATCCCTTTTCTGTTGCTCGGGCCGCGGGGCTTGAGCTGACCGGGAAGTCCGAGGGCCTCACGCTCACCGACGGCACGATGGAGCTGCGCGCCGATTTTGGCCGCATGCTTCCACGGCTCAAGCAGGGCCGTCTGCAGCAAGAGCTGCTGGTAAAGGCTGCGCGCGCAAAAGGCATCGAGAGCCCATGGGCAATTGACGCCACGGCAGGCTTTGGCGAGGATTCGCTGCTGCTGGCTGCCGCGGGCTTTACCGTCGATTTGTATGAACAGGATTGCGTGATTGCGGCGCTCCTCAAGGATGCCTTGGATCGCGCGGCAGATGATCCGGCGCTTGCGGTTGCCGTGTTGCGTATGCGCTTACATGCGGGCGAGGACAGCATTGCTGGCCTCCGCCATACAGCTGAGCTGATCGGGCAGGGCGAGCTTGCCGCTCCCGACGTGGTGTATCTGGACCCCATGTTTCCCGAGCGCACCAAGAGCGCGGCGGTGAAAAAGAAGTTCCAACTCTTGCACCATTTGGAACAGCCGTGTGCCGATGAGGAGATGCTGGTCGAAGCTGCACTTGCGGTGCATCCGCGCAAGGTCGTTATCAAGCGGCCGGTGAAGGGCCCGCTGCTTGCCGGCGTTAAGCCGAGCTATCAACTTGCGGGCAAGGCCGTTCGTTACGATGTTTTGGTGCCGCCGCGCCCGTAGCTTTCGTGCGATGACTGGCACTCTGTCAATGCCGTGCCGATGCAGCGCTTATTTCCAAGGGTGCGACGTCAGGTGCCATCCACCGCAGTATTCGCATTTGTAGCAGGCCAAACCGCGCCGCCCACGGTTTTCGCAGTCGGCCATAACTGCCTCGGCCTCGGCACGCGTGTCGTAACGGTTTTTGCGCTCGCACGACTTGTAGCGCCAGGCTTCATCGCGCTCGGCGTCCAGGGCGTCGCGGCGCTCGTCCTCGCGCGCAAACAGGTCGCTCATATCGCCGCCGGTGGCAGCGCCCAAAAACTCGCTTTTTGCCTTTGACCAGGCGGCTCGCTTTTTGCTTCCCATCTGCTTCGCGCCCCTCTCCAAACGTTGGTATCATTGCTCAATCAAAGTGATACCAATAAACGTGAGGTTGCCGCGTGATGATCAGAAAAACCCTCGATACCGACATTCCCGCCGTCATGGCTATCTATGACGCGGCCCGCGCCTTTATGCGCGCACATGGCAACGCCACGCAGTGGCCGGCAGGAACGCCCTCGGCTGAGCAGCTCAAAAGCGATATCGCTGCGGGCGGTAGCTATGTGTGCGAGGAAGACGGTCGCGTGGTGGCGACGTTTGCCTTTTTGCCGGGGCCGGACAGCTCCTACGATGTGATCGAGGGCGGCCAGTGGCGCAGCGACGCCCCGTATGCTGTGCTGCATCGCGTGGCATCCGACGGCACCGTGCACGGTATCGCGGCTGCGATGTTTGCCTTTGCCAAGGAGCGTGCCGATCACCTGCGTATCGACACGCATCAGGACAACCTGCCCATGCAGGGTGCGAGCCTCAAGGCCGGATTTGAGCGCGCCGGCATCGTGTATGTGTCAGACGGCACGCCGCGTGTTGCGTTTGACTGGCTGCGCGAGGCATAAGAGCGGGGACGCATATCAACAATTCGCGCGAACGAAAATGGCTCCGGGTGGGGCCATTTTCGTTCGCTGCGCTGTTTTGCAAGCCGGCTTTCGCAAGGCGCGAACCTACGAAAATCGCCGCGCGGCAACGCAGGGCGATGAGCTCGGTCGGGGGATAGGGCCCGCTTCGCCCGCCGGCCCGTAAATTGTATCATCCAGTGTGGAACGAGAGCGCCCGTTGCCGCGTGCGATGGGCTTGCAATAAGAGGAGAGCCATGTCGAAGCAAGCGGTCGCTGGAATCTTGGCGCATGTCGATGCCGGCAAGACCACGCTGGCCGAGGCCATGCTGTTCAACGCGGGTCGCATTCGCAAGCGCGGCCGCGTGGACGATGGCGATTCGCATCTGGACACGAACACGATCGAGCGCGAGCGCGGCATCACGATTTTCTCGTCGCAGGCCGTGCTCGACCATGGCGATGCCCACGTCATGCTCGTGGATGCGCCCGGCCACGTCGATTTTTCGGCCGAGGCGGAGCGCACGCTGCGCGCGCTGGACTACGCGATTTTGGTTGTGGGTGCCAACGACGGCGTGCAGGGGCACACCGAAACCCTGTGGCGCCTGCTTGCGCGTTATGACATTCCGACGTTCATCTATATCAACAAAATCGATTTGGAGAATCCTGGCCGCGATGTTTTGCTGGCACAACTTGGGCAGCGTCTTTCCGAAGGATGCCTGGATGCCAACGAACTGTTGGCGGGCGGCACCGTTCAGGAGGACGCTGCTGCGTTGGACGAAGCGGCGCTCGAGGAGTTTCTTGAGGCGGGTGAGCTTTCCTCCGCGACGC
>CABSYH010000138.1:0-5360 GCA_902481965.1 uncultured Collinsella sp. | reverse complement strand
GGTGCCGCACATGGTGTTGAGCGTGCGCTCCAGCTGGGTAATCTGATGGCGATGGGCCTTGAGCTTTTGCGTCACCGAGGCCAGCGCCGCCGTCGCCGGATTGAGCTTGGTCACCGTCAGGCCCGTGGTGCGGGCAATTTTTTCCATGTACTCCTTGCGCTCGTACTCGCGAAGCTTATGGCACTTGAGGCTCTTGGGGTCGACCTCCAGGCCCATACCCGTGCCGGACCACTCCTCGGCCTTCGCAATCGCCTCGCCCAGAATGTCCTCACCGCCGGTGTTGCGGCATTTATCGCACACGCCCAGTGGCAGGTACACACTCACGTTGGGATAGTCGGCCAGTACCGAGAACCAGGTCTCGGCCGTAATATCGCCCACGCAGGCAACGACGACCTCGTTTTCGCGCGGCATGCGCTTGAGGGCGCGCGTGCAGGTGACGTAGGCGGTCTCGTGGCTCGTAGCAGCAGAGACGATATCGTCATACAGGTTTTTGGGCGCCAGGCGCGGCGAGATGATTGCCTCGGTCGGACAGGCAGCGGCACACAGGCCGCACTTGCGACAGGAGTCGAGAATCTCGATGGCGTCTTCCTCGACCTCGATAGCGTTGACCGGGCACACGTCCATGCACGCGGTGCAGCCGCTCTTTTCGTTTTTGCAGGTCAGGCACGGAATGGTGTTGCCGCGCGGACGCTCCTTGTAGTCGGCAGGATTCCACTGCGGCGCCGACGGATCGAGTGCATCGGTCACGCCGCCAAGCGGGTTTTTAAGAAAGTCGAAACCCTTGCTGATCTCGATAATGTCATCAAACAGATCGTGTTCCTGCGCCATGCGCGGCCCCTCCCTGAGCAGTGCAAACAAGCAAGAGATAATGATACGCTATCGGCCCACGCCTCGGGCAAATTACACGCAGAGCATCTTTGCGGCAAATAGCCCATGGCCTATCGCCGCCTCGATTGCACAAGGTCAATCAAGTGCCAAGCTATGCCTCGCACATGAGCTGCACGAGTTTTTGTTTGGTCACCTTGGCCTGCTCGTTGGCCATATTGCGCTCGTTTCTAAAGACCGCATTTGCAACACCCTGCAGATCGGCATCGGAAATCGCACCGCACGGACCGTCCATCGACGCCGCCGTGGGGCATACGCACAACGGCAACTCGGCATAAAACGCAACGGCCTTGGCGATATCGAGCATCTTGCCGCCGCCAATACCCACCACCATGTCGCAATACTCGGCCTGGGCTTCCTTAGCCATTTCGACAACGGCCTCTTCCGTACACGGACCGTCATAAATCTTAAAGAACGGCTCGCTTAGATCTTCGTCCAGAAATCCATCGACGATCTGCTTGCACAGCCGATCCTCTGTGCCCTGGTCAAACAAGACATAGGCAGCGCAGCCCAACCATGACAAATACCTGCCTTGACGCGACAGTTCGCCCGGCCCCTGAACATACCGGCCGGGACCGCCGTAAACCATAGGAAGCGCCATACGAGAATCCGCCCTTCATCAAACAACGATTGGTGCAAAGTAACCTTACCCCTTTGCACCATAGCAAAAGGGGCAAAGCCATCTGTCGGCTTTGCCCCTTCCTTACCTTAGTTTAGTTTACTCATCCATAAGGTAATAATGACCCAGTGCGTCGGCACCCAGGATGGCGTTTGCAACCATCTCGGGCGTCACCTCAAACGGCATGTTGCACATGGTGTCATCGGGCGCGCACGCGGCCTCGGCAACAATCATGGCCTTCTCGCGCGTAAGCTCAGCAACGCCAAGTTCCTTCATCGTGACCGGCAGGCCCAGCTCAATGCAGAAGCCCAAGACTTCCTCGAGCTTCTCGGTCGGGGCATCCTCGAGTACCAGCTGGACGATGGTGCCGAAGGCGACCTTCTCGCCGTGATACATGCCGTGGCACTCAGGCAGCATCGTCAGACCATTGTGGATGGCATGAGCAGCAGCAAGGCCCGAGCTCTCAAAGCCAATACCCGAAAGCAGCGTATTGGCCTCGATGATGTGCTCGACGGCGGGCGTGAGCGCACCCTTCTCCAGCGCGACCTTGGCCTTGACGCCATCGGCCATAAGCGTCTCGTAGCAGAGCTTGGCGAGCGCCAGGCCGGCCATGCCGCCCTTGCCGCCAGCGCAGGTGCCGCCGTCGGCATCGTGCGTCGCCTGGGCCTCGAAATAGGTTGCGAGCGCATCGCCCATACCGGAAACCGTCAGGCGCACCGGGCTCGCCGCGATAACCGTCGTATCCATCAGGACAATGTTGGGGTTTGCCTTAAGGAAGAGATATTTATCGAACTGGCCGTCATCGGTGTAGAGCACCGAAAGTGCCGAGCACGGTGCATCGGTCGAAGCAATGGTGGGGCAAATGATAACCGGGGACTCCAGGTAATAGGCGACGGCCTTCGCGGTGTCGAGGATCTTGCCGCCACCGACGCCGACGATGATGTCGCAACCGTTGTCGCGAGCGAGCGCAACCAGGCGATCGACCTCGCCCTTGGAGCACTCACCGTTAAAGTCCTCAAATAGCAGCTCGGCCTTAGCCTCGGCAAAGCCGCCCTCGATCTTGGCACCGACGCGCTTCTTGCCCGAAGGCGTCACGATGACGAGGGCCTTAGCGCCGAGCGGCTCGACATAGGAGCCGAGCTTGGCGAGCTCGTCCGGACCCTGGATGTACTTGCTGGGGCTATTGAAAATTGCAGCCATAACTATCCCATTCTCTAAAAAAGAAAGGGGCTCCGTACGGATACGTGCGGAGCCCCTCGTTACGATAACAAGAGTCGATTAGAAATCGATGTCGGTGTCGTAGTAGCAGGCCTTGAGGATCTTCTCGAAGTCGGCAGCCTTGGTCTCACGCGGGTTCTCCGGCGTGCAGGCGTCCTGCTCGGCGTTCGCGGCGATCTCGGGCAGCTTGGCGAGGAACTCCTCCTCGGAAACCATCTGCGGGTTCTCGGCGTCGACCTTCACGCCACCATTCGCGTAATCCTTGATGGACTGCGGAATGTTGAGCTGGTCGTTGAGGTCGCGGATCTTCTGGACGAGCGCAGCGATGAGCTCCTCGTTGGTCTCGCCGGGAAGGTGCAGGATCTCCTTGGCCACGTAAGCGTAACGCTCGGCAGCACGGGGATCCTTGGAGTTCCACTGGATGACCTTGCCCAGGTACATGGCGTTAGCGGCACCGTGGATGATGTGACCGTTCTCAAAGGCTGCACCGGTCTTGTGAGCCATGGAGTGAACGATGCCGAGCAGGCCCGAGGAGAAGGCGATACCGGCGATGCACTGAGCCTCGTGCATGTGCTGACGGGCCTCATGGTCGCCAGCATAGGACTTGGGCAGCCACTCGACGATCTCGCGGATGCCGTGCAGAGCGTTGGCGTCGGTGAACATAGAGGCGCAGGTGGAAACGTAAGCCTCCATGCAGTGGGTCAGAGCGTCCATGCCGGTATGAGCGCACAGCTTGGCGGGCATGGTGTAGGTGAGCTCGGGGTCGACGATGGCGACATCAGGGGTGATGTTGAAGTCGGCCAGCGGGTACTTGATGCCCTTGGCGTAGTCGGTAATGACGGAGAAGGCAGTGACCTCGGTAGCGGTGCCGGAGGTAGAGGAAATGGCGCAGAAGTGAGCCTTCTGACGCAGCTCAGGGAAGCTGAACGGCTGGATAATGTTGTCGAAGGACTCCTCGGGATACTCGTAGAAGACCCACATGGCCTTAGCAGCATCGATGGGCGAACCGCCACCGATAGCAACGATCCAGTCGGGCTCGAAGTCGCGCATAGCGGCTGCGCCCTTCATGACGGTCTCGATGGAGGGATCGGACTCGACGCCCTCGAACAGCTTGACCTCCATGCCGGCCTCTTTGAGGTCGGCCTCAACGTCCTGCAGGAACCCGCCGCGGCGCATAGAGCTGCCGCCAGAAACGATGATGGCCTTCTTGCCCTTGAGGTTCTTCACCTCGTGGCGAGCGCCCTCACCAAAGTACAGATCGCGAGGATTGGTAAAACGTCCCATACTGTGCCTCCTAAACAAGCCCCTCTTAGACTTGCGTATATAACGGAGCACCCGATTGGCTCCGTTAGGACCGTTTTGCGTGTTGCCGGCGATGACAATGCGCAATGTCTAAACGTCTAAACGCTCAGACAAACACTATTCTACCGTTCTGGTTGGTCAGTTATTCACCTAAAGCCGACAATGATGAAACGTTTTTTCTATCCCTGAAGACCCTTGTGGGGCATTCATGCTCCCAAGCTGGGCAAACGTTTTATCAAGGTTGACCACATATCCCGGGCAGGACTGTGTCCCTCCAAAATGCGCCCCGTTCGCCGCCAAAAATCGACCGTTTGCGGCACCGTGATACCACTCAGTCGTCCAAGGTGCCGACATTTGTGCGACATCCGTCTTCGTGGTGCAAAGGTGCATGTCCAAGTGCGGCACCCCCGGTGTGCCACATGCGGGTAAACTAGAACCTTATATAGAGACATTTGAACCCTAACCGCAGCAAAGGAGGCCCCATGGCATTCGATCCCATTCAAGAGGATTGCCATCGCCTCGTTCTTGAGGCCTTGCGCCGCGACAATATCCCGCTCACCGACGGTGCCGCCGTAGAGCGTCTGATGGAACAATTCACCCGCAACCCCGCGCCGCTCATCGTGCACGACCGCGACCGCGCCGGGCACCTCATTGCCAAGGTGGTCGAGGCTGTCGACTACCGCATTCCCTTTATCCCTGACGATACCCAGGCAGAGCAAGAAGAGGCCGCTGCCGAGAACATGCTTCGCGAGGCAGCCGCGCTCGACCCCACCAACTGGGATGCCCAGCGCATGCTGACCGCCCTCACCGCCAACTCCAACGAGGAGTACGTACAGTACTTGGTATCCAAGCGCGATGAAGTCGAGCACGACCTGGCACTCAAGATAGCCTCGGCGCAGGACCCCTACGAGCGTGAGGCCGCAGGCGACCTTATGCGCCGTCCCTACCTGCGCTGGCTTGCCGCCTTGGCATCGCGCGCCCTCATTAGCGGCCGCTATCGCATGTCGCTCGAAGCCGCAAACTGCAGCCTCGACTTTGCCCCCAACGATCCGGCCGGCGTCCGCCACACCGCAATGCTCGCCATGGCTAAGCTCGAATACCCCGCCGAGGAGCTCAAGCGCTTTCGCTCTGCCCACTCCGTGCCCTATCTTGCCAACACGCCGCTGCGTCGCCGTCCCAAGGACGCGGAGCGTGACCTGGACCCGTGGACGCTCATCGCGCTGATGAGCGCTGCCTGGCGCGAGCTGGACTACGAGGGTGCCGAGCACTACTTGCGCATCCTTGCACCTGTCTCTTATACACATCTGACGCTGCCGACGAATAGAGAGGTGTAGAT
>CABSYH010000137.1:0-5410 GCA_902481965.1 uncultured Collinsella sp. | reverse complement strand
CTCATGTACCTGTTCTCGGTGTCGTGCATCACGCACTTTATGGACGTGGCACGCAGCCGCCATCCCAAGTCGATGGTACTCGCAAGTTCGGTTGAGCCCATGGCGTTTAACGTCGGCATTTCGTTTGGCACCGCAGTGGGCGGCGCCGTGGTAAGCAGCGTTGGCATTGCGTACGTGGGCGCAGTGGGCGCCGCGTTCTCGCTTGTGGCCTGGGCACTCACGCTGGTGACGATTAAGTTGGCTCGCTGGGAACGCAAGAGGGCGATGGCGCAGGCGTAGATGCGATACTCGAGCTCGATGACGGGGATCGAAAGGAAACCACATATGCAACGCGTACTGTTTATCTGCCACGGCAACATCTGTCGCTCGACGATGGCTGAGTCGGTGTTTACCGAGCTGGTGCGCCGCGCTGGGCGCGCGGACGAGTTTGTCATTGACTCCGCTGCGACCTCGACCGAGGAGATCGGCAACCCGCCACACCACGGTACCGTTGCCAAGCTGCGCGAGGTCGGGATTCCCGTCGTTGCGCACCGTGCCCGCCAGGTGCGTCGCGCGGAGTATGGCGACTGGGACCACATTGTCTATATGGACGACGAGAACGCCCGCGGCCTGCACCGCATCTTTGGCGATGACCCCGACGGCAAGATTTCGCGACTGCTCGATTGGACCGATCGTCCCGGCGACGTAGCAGACCCCTGGTACACCGGTAATTTCGACGCCACCTACCGCGACGTGCTCGCCGGCTGCACCGCTATGCTCGAGCAACTGTAGGCGCTCGGGCGACGCGGACACACGGGCCACGCCATCGGCATAAAACGAGCGTGGGAGAAAATCCACGCTCATGAACGTGACAAAGGGACTGTCCCTTTGTCACATCTGGGACTGGCCCTAGACCGGCTTGACCTCCAGCTTTATCCCCTCGGCGCAGGAGTCGCCCAAAACATCCGAAAGGGCCCAGGTCGCATATAGCGGCAAATAGAGAGCCGCTCCGTTGCGCTCAACGTTGCCTCTCGAGAAAACAATCCCGAGCCTTACGCCATATTCAGCCGTATCAAGCACATGACCGAGCGCAGCGTGCGCGTGGTAATAGGAGCCCGATTTAACCTCGATCGGAACAGCCGTCCCATCCGATCCATCGACCACAAAGTCCACTTCACCGCGCTTTTTTGTCTGATAGTAGTAAAGCTGGCGATTTTGGGCGGCCAGCTGCTGGGCCACCACGTTTTCGTAAATGCCGCCCAGATTGGGCTCCTTGCTATCAAGATACGCCGCTTGGGCGACTCCAACGGGGTAGCGCGCCATCAACATACCCGTATCCGATTGATATAGCTTGAACTGCGATGGCCGTGCCGTCTTAAGCAGGGGCGATTTTGGCTCGGTTACGATATCGACTTTGAGAGCAACGCCGGCATCGACAAGCCATGCAAAATCTCGCTGATACTTCTCGTAGTGAGCCTTAGGGTCAATGGAATTGAGCACGAAGCGCTTGTTTTCGCCCTCGAGCATAATAGGGAGCTGGTCGTAGATGCTCTGCACCTGCAGGGCTCGCCCGCTTGCATACTTGGAGATATCCCGCCGGTACTGTTCGTTGAGCTCTGACTGTAGCTGACGAACAGAGGCAAGGTCGCCCCGCGTGTCAAGGAAACGCTGCACGACCTCCGGCATTCCGCCGACAACGGTATAGGTCCTGAAGTTTGCCATCATCGCGTCATGAATGTAATCAGGAATGGGCCTCTCGCTGATACACGCGTCACGTATCGTTTGACGAGCCCCCTCGCTCACCCCGATTGCCCAGCAAAACTCCTCAAAATCGAGCGGGAACATCTTAAGCTCGTGGACATACCCCACGGGATAGGACCTGACGCCCTTTAACTGAGTCCCGAGCATTGACCCCGAAAACGCCCAGCGGCACCTCCCGTCCTCAACAAGGAACTTTGCCATCGTCATGATGTCGGGGGCCTCTTGGACCTCATCGATAAACACGAGCGTTTTGCCTGGCGCAATCGACTTTCCCGAAAGAAGCGTCACCCTGCTGATGAAATCATCGGCATCCCGCGCCTCGAGAAGAGCATCTTTTGCCTGGCGGTTTTCCATGAGGTTAAGCTCGATGTAGGTTGCATGGTTGGCTTTGCCAAATGCACGAATCGAATAGCTTTTGCCAATCTGGCGAGAACCCGTAATGAACAAGGCCTTTTGCTCGGAAGACTTCAGCCAACGCTCCAGCTCTGCCGCTATTTTCCTGCGCAGCATAGGCTCTCCCCTTAGTGTCATCAAATGAAATGCAAAGTTTTATACGCTTGATTATCGATGAAACGCAGAATTTTTAGAACCTAAAATCGGATGAAATGCAGAGATTTGAGATTATAGGCAAAAAAGAAGGGACACCACCCGCGAATGTGACAAAAGAACTGTCCCTTTGTCACATTGCGCTCGACTACTCGTCGACGATCTCGGCAAGCCAGACGTTCAGCGTATCGACTTCGGGGCAGCAGAACTTTGCCGTGCCGGGCTCGTTGCCAGGCACGGTTCCGCCATAGCGCAGGATATCGATATAGGGAAAGCCCACGTGGCAGGCCATGGCGCACATCTTGCCGCGGTCTCGGTCGAAGTCAAAAACGTCGCCCGGCTTGTGACCATGGTGGCAGCGGCACGCACCCAGCTGGTCCACGCAGCTCACGCGGATACGCGGACGCTTGCCACGCGGCGCGCCGAGCGGCTTGCCCCCGCCCGCAGGCTTGGCGCCGCCCTCGCCAGCATTACTCATGGTCAATCACGTCCAGGCAGGCCTCGATGGGAAGGCCAGCCGACTTGTCCTCTTGGTCGGCATTGCGCTCGATAAGCTCAGCCACCACGCGCATGGCATCGGACGTCGCGCGCTGCAGACTCCAACCTGCCATAACGCGGCCGACGAGCACCGCCGAGAACGTGTCGCCCGTGCCCGGGAAATAGACCGGGATCAGGTCGAAGGGAATCGTGAAGTACTCCCCCGCCACATGGTCGTAACCGATGACGACATTCGCACCGTCGACCACAGCGCTCGTAATGACCACCGACTTGGCGCCCAGGGCACGCACGGCATCCACAAGAGTGCGGCCCTCATCGGGCGTGATTTGCTCGGCAATGGACGTATCGGTGAGCAGGCACGCCTCGGTGTAGTTTGGCACCGCATAGTCGGCGCACTCGAGCAGGCTGCGCATGAGACCGATCGTGGACTCGGGCACGCCGGCGTAGAGCTTGCCGTTGTCGCCCATGATGGGGTCGACGAACACCTTGGTACCCTTTTGCGCGCGACGGTGGCAGAAGTCCGAAATGATGCGCGTCTCTTCCTCGGTCACGATAAAGCCGGTAGAGATGGCGTCGAACTCAAAGCCGAGCTCCTCCCAGATGGCGAGGCTTTGGCGCACGTACTCGGTGGTGTCGTGGATGTAGAACTTGGGGTAGTTGAGCGTGTCGGAAACGAGCGCCGTCGGCAGATTATGGATACGGTAGCCCATGTGCGACAGCACCGGCAGCATGGCAGAAAGCGCGACCTTGCCGTAGCCGCACATGTCGTTGATCAGCAGCAGCTGAGTGTTCTTCATGAGGGTCTCCCTTGGTTCGGGCACGGCGCAGCAGCGCCACAGTGCGACTAAGTGTAGCGCAGGAGGCGTTGTGGGCGGTCGCCAGGGTCGCGAAGAGCGCATTGTTGCGGAAAGGTTTCGGAAATGGGGGGCATAGGCCTTGTGGCCATGCCCGACGATTGAACGTCAGATTGCCGCTTAGGAACGCTTGCAGCGTCGAGCGGTTACGGCGTTTGGTAAAGCGCCGTAACTTAATAAGTTTGGTACCTTGACATTCATTTCTCATGCTCCTAGATTGGTTAGGCACAAAACAATTCCACTACCTAACTAAAGAAAGGAGCAACACTAATTCATGTGCGATGAACCTCTTAACCTTTGTTCGCACGAGCCCGACGGCGACCCGTCACAGCCGGCGGATGCACCCGAAGCGGTTAGCTCAGAAGACAAGCTTGCCAAGCGCATCCTCAATGGCCTGGGCTTTTGCGGCCATTACATGCATTTTCATGGCGGAGGCGTGTCCGGCAAGGCGCCCATCATCTGCCTGCTGGCCAAGCAACCCGGCGGCGAGATGTCGCAGCAGGAACTCGGCATGCACTTTGACCTCAAGCCGGGGTCGCTTTCCGAGATCCTGTCCAAGCTCGAGCTCAACGGCCTCATCGAGCGCAGCCGTAACCCCAAGGATCGACGGCAGCTCACCATTCGCCTGACCGAAACCGGCCGGGAAAACGCCCGCATCGACCAGGCGGCCCGCATCCGCTTTAGAGAACAGGCCTTTGGTGCCCTCACCCACGACGAGCGCGAGCAGCTCGCCGAAATGCTCGAGAAAATCCGTGTAACCTGGGAGGAACTGGATGATTAAAACCCTCATGGGCAGCATCCGCGACTATATGAAAGTCACTGTTGCCACGCCATTGCTCGTGCTTGGCGAGGTGCTCTGCGAGATGCTGATTCCATTTATCACCGCCAACCTGATCGACGCCATCAAAGACGGCGCCACCGTAGCCGAAATGCTTCCCACCGCGGGCTTTTTGGTGCTCATCGCGCTGGCGTCGCTTGCTTTTGGCGCCGCTGCCGGCGTCACCTGCAGCCATGCGAGTTGCGGCTTCGCTAAGAACCTGCGTCACGACCTGTTCTACAAGATCCAGACGTTCAGCTTTGCCAACATCGATGAGTTCTCGAGCTCCTCGCTCGTCACGCGCCTGACCACCGATATCAACAACGTGCAGCAGGCCTTTATGATGATCATCCGTATCGCCGTGCGCGCGCCGCTGGTATTGATCTTCGCCTTTACCATGGCATTTATCATGGGCGGCAGCGTCGCCATGGTCTACCTGGTCATCATTCCGCTGCTGGGCTTTGGGCTGTTCTTTATCATCTTTAAGGTGCGTCCCATCTTCTCGCGCGTGTTCCACAAGTACGACGCCCTTAACGAGTCCGTCGAGGAAAACGTCACCGGCATGCGCGTGGTCAAGAGCTATGTGCGCGAAGACTTTGAGAAGGAGAAGTTCGCGACCGCCGCACGCGACGTCCAGATGGACTTCACCCGCGCCGAGAAGCTGCTCGCCTTTAACAACCCCATGATGAACATCTGCGTCAACGGCGCGTTTGTCGTCATCATCTACCTGGGCTCCAAGCTCATCATCACGAGCCAGGGCACGCTGTTCGACGTGGGCCAGCTCTCCTCGATCTTTACCTATGGCTTCCAAATCCTCATGAGCCTGATGCAGCTATCGATGATCTTTGTCATGGTGACCATGGCCGACGAATCGGCGCACCGCATCACCGAGGTGCTGGCCGCCGAGCCCACGAGACGTAGAGGAATCTCGTATGCCGTCTTCTGCTTGAAAAAA
>CABSYH010000136.1:0-5450 GCA_902481965.1 uncultured Collinsella sp. | reverse complement strand
CGAGATTCCTCTACGTCTCGTGGGCTCGGAGATGTGTATAAGAGACAGTTACCAAACCGCGTAACGGCTCGACGCTGCAAACCCGCCAGAGCGGCAATCTGCCTTTCAGCTTCGACGGCATGACCAAAAGGTCAATGCCGCCTCGCTTCAAGGCACCTTGCTCGCTCTGGCGGGTTTTCGCTGACGTTTTTCTACCTGCGTCGTTGCCAGAGCTGGCACTTGGAGACGCTCCTTTTGGGTAATCGTTGGGAACGTTCTTGTTTGACTAGTCGTTTAAGAACGTCCCCCAACGACTAGCCCTCGCGTATCGTATGCGAGCTGGGCTTCGGGGGCCAGGCGTGCCCTGTTAAACATGCCCTCGGGTCGCACGTTTCCCTTCGAATCGATCATACAAGCCCCCAATCTGTTCGGTTTCCCCAGATTGTGAGCCCGCACACCCAAGCCGCACGGCCCGCCGTTCAGTTGAAACCACCTGCCAAAAAGGAACAGGTTTATTTTGGCAGGTTTTATCTGGGCAAACGTCCAAACCGACGTAAGGGAGTTGCCTTCCCTCGTGGCGGTCTTCTAGCAGAAAAACCAAGTGAGTAGGCTTTTTGCAGAAGGCCGAGCACGCCCTAAAACGCCACAGCTCTGACCTGCAGTTTTATAGATCATTTGTCGCGATGTGCTCGGCAGGTTCAAAAAAGTCTACTCACTTGTATCTGAGACGCACCAGATTGGCAAAAACCGCCGCGAAAGGGCCCCTGGTCCCTTCGCGGCGGTCATACGCCTCTAATTTTGCGACGGTTTTGCCCGCTTGTTATTCGCTGTAGCGGGTGGCGATGGCGGCTCGCACCATGCCGGTGCTCATGAGGTAGGTCACCAGGAAGTAGCCGCCGTAGGCTGCCAGGAAGATTGCACAGGTGAGGCCCACGGTGCCACCGATGCTCATATTTCCGAATATGCTCACCAGCTCGATGATCACCTTAAGTGCCACAAAGGAGTGCGCCAGGCCCACTGCCAGCGGGAACAGGAAGAATACCGCCTGCTGTGCCATCACCGAATGGCGAATCTGGCGGTCGTCGCAGCCAATCTGTGCCAGCACACGATAGCTGCGGCTGCCGTCGGCCACGTTGGAGAGTTGCTGAATCGACAGAATCGCCGCGCATGCAACGACCAATACAAAGCCGATGTAGATGGCTAGGTAGCTAATAAGACCGTTCATTTGCGCTGCTTGCGCGTACATCTCGGAGCGTGTGATGAAGGTTCCCCACGACCCCGGCTCCTTGCCGTCAACGAGCAGATTGTCGAGCACAGTGTATTTAATACTCTCGTCTGCCTCGGTCGTATCCATCCCCTGTTTGTAGTTAACGAGCAGACTACTGGAATACGGCTGCAGATTAAGTTGGGACAACAGCTCGTCGGCAACGACGACGGTACCCCCATTACTGCCCATCGCCGAGTTGGCGATGGCCGCCGTATCTTCGTCCGACTTATCGGTTGCGGGCTTGAGCGTATGCCCGCCCAAGGTAAGGGTATGGCCGCCAGCCATATACTTGGTGTACAGGTCGACCAGCTCGCCGCCCATATCACACGTGAGCAGATACTGGTCGTGACCGATGTGCACCGGCTCCTTGCCCATCATCTGGCGCAGTTTGTTGTACTGACTTGCCGGCGTCACAGACAGGCCTGTCATGTCGGCATTGCTACCCCCGAACGCCTTGGGAAGCTTTTCGCCCATGATCTTGCACATCTCACTTGGGGTCACCGAAGGATTCGAGCCGCCAACTGGGTAACTCAGATACGAATCGATCTGCAAATGCTCACCGGCAACATCGGCGATATCGACCTTCTTGCCGGTCTCGTCGTTGTTGTCCGCCGACTTGCCCTTAATACCGTCTGCAACGTTATCGTGATCGATACGATCGCCGTGCCATGCGGAGTACAAATCGACCGTACTATCGGCCAGCACCATTCGATCGGCCTCAGACGGATTGAAAGACTCTTTGTAGAAGTCGAGCGTATCGGGCGTGTAATAGATATACGTCTGCGACATGTCGGCCGGATTATAGCGCTCCAGGTTTTCGTTCATCACGTTGGCAATCGACATACCGCACGTCACCGAGGTGATGGCCAAAAACAGAAGCATCGCGATGACGCCCATCGAAAAGCACACCGTGTTGACCTTGGCCGCAAGCTGGCGCACGGTAAACATGTTGAGGCCGCGCCAATACACGCCGCGCAGGCTCTGCAGCAGCTTAATGAGCATGCCCGAGAGTCCCCAGAACAGGGCAAAAGTGCCCACGGTAACCATAGCGGTCGTAATACCAAACTGGTTCATGGCCTCTTGCAGCTTGCTGTCCGTCGCGGTTAGCGGGAACCCATCACGTAGCAGACGGTAATAGGCCACGCCCACAAGCACCGCGCCCACGGCAAAGATGGCAATCGCGATCCAGGGGTTGCGTGTCTTGATGCTCTCGTTGCGACGCTCGGCACCCATAAGCTCGATGAGTTTGGTACGACGCACGGCGCGAAGGTTCAGCAGTAGCGTGAGCACAAACATTACGAGCATGCAGGCAAGGGTCAGATTGAACGCATGCACCGAGAAAAAGAAGTGGAAATTGGTAATCTGCGTCTTAAAGAGCGAGGCCGTAAAGAACGTCATGAGCTGGGAGAGTCCCACACCCAGCACAATGCCGGCGACAAAGGCCACGACCGATACTATCACGGTCTCGAGCGCCATGATCGTGGCGACGCGCCCGCGCCCCATGCCGAGCACCTGGTACAGGCCAAACTCCTTCTTGCGGCGTTTCATGATGAAGTTATTGGCATACACCATCAAAAAGGCCATGACACCGGCCAAAAAGTACGTCAGGTCGCCGAGCATGCTGCCCATTACCTGCGCTAAGCCCTTTTCATCGATTCCGGCGATGTCGACCTGCATCGAGATGGTGTTAAAGGCATAGAAGACCGTGACGCCCAGGGTGAGCGTCAAAAGGTAGACGAGGTAGTCGCGGCCGGCGCGGCGGACGTTGCCCCAAGCGAGTTTACAGAGCATCGGAGCCCTCACCGCCCATCATGGCAACGACCTCCATAATGCGGTCGAAGAACTCTCGGCGGTCGATGTCGCCGCGGCACAGCTCGGTGAAGATCTTGCCGTCGCGAATAAACAGCACACGGCTCGTGTAGCTGGCAGCAAAGCTGTCGTGCGTGACCATGAGCACGGTGGCGCGTAGGCGGCGGTTAAGGGCCTCCAGGCTCTCGAGCAGCAGACGGGCGCTCTTGGAATCGAGGGCGCCGGTGGGCTCGTCGGCCATGATCATGGTGGGGTCGGTGACGAGCGCGCGAGCCGCGGCAACGCGCTGCTGCTGACCGCCGGACATCTGGTAGGGATACTTGTCGAGCACCTGACTGATAGACAGACGCGCAGCCACATCCTGCACGCGGGTCGAGATCTCTGCCGAGTTTGTGCGGGCAATGGTGAGCGGCAAGGCGATGTTCTCGCGTGCCGTGAGCGTATCGAGCAGGTTAGAATCCTGGAAGATAAAGCCGAGCTCCTCGCGGCGGAACTGCGAGAGCTTGGCCTGCTTCATGCGTGTTACGTCCTGCCCGTTGATGCGGATCGTGCCACTTGTGGCGCTATCGATGGTCGACACGCAGTTGAGCAACGTCGACTTGCCCGAGCCCGAAGCGCCCATGATGCCCACAAATTCGCCGCGGTTGACGGTAAAGCTGACGTCATTGAGCGCGCGGGTCACGTTGCCCAGCGCTCCATATACCTTTTCGAGATGCGCGACCTCCAGTACCGGGGTCGCCATGTGCGTGCTTTGCATACCGAGTCCTTTCTTGCGATTAGTCTACGGCATCTATAGTCGCAAGAAGACGAGTCGGCTACCATCGATATGGCTTACGCTTGCCTTACCGTTGTGTAAGGTACGGGTAGCTACCCTGTCACGTGTTGATGTTGAGGGAGGACTCCTGTTGAAGACTGTTCATGTTGCCGCTGGAATCATTCGCAAGGAAGGATCCGATGAGCTGCTTGCCGTGCAGCGCGGCTACGGCGACATGCAGGGACTTTGGGAGTTCCCCGGTGGCAAGCTCATGCGCGGCGAAACGCCCGAAGACGCCGTACGCCGCGAGCTCATGGAAGAACTGCAGGTAAAAGTCACCAACCTGCGCGATTTCTACACCGTTGAGTATGACTACCCCGATTTTCATCTCTCCATGGAGTGCTACTACTGCTCGATGGCCAAAGAGTCCGGCGAGCCCCAGAAGCACGACCGCCAGCTTGATATCCGCTGGATTCCACGCACTTCACTTGCCACGGTGGAATGGATGCCCGCCGACAAAGGGCTCATTGATGCCCTGATTGAGCTGAAGGAAGACCGGCTCGAGGCCAACAGCACTGCCAACGACGCCGAGGCCACCACGACCGACGAGCCCGCTTCCAGGCCCAAGCGCGCACCTAAGCGCCGCAGCAAAAAGCGTCCCAAACCAGATCTGCTCGACGGCATCGATACCTCAGACCTTTCCGCCGACGAGCGCGAACTGGTGCGCCGCCGCGCTGCTATAAAAAAGTCCATGAAGGGCAACAAGCACGCCAACACCAAGCCCGAGCTGCTCGTACGTCAGCGCCTGCGGGCCGCGGGCCTTACGGGCTATCGTTTGGAATGGAAGGTACCCGGCAAGCCTGACATCGCCTTCCCCGGGCGCAAGATCGCCATCTTCGTCAACGGCTGCTTTTGGCATCGCTGCCCTAAGTGCAATCCAAGCCAGCCCAAGCGCAACGTTGAGTTTTGGGAGGCAAAGTTTCGCCGCAACGTCGAGCGCGACCGAGCAGCCATCAACGCACTTACCCAAATGGGCTGGACGCCCATCACCGTCTGGGAATGTGAGCTCAAGAAAGACCGCATCGATGCCACCATGGAAAAGGTCATCGAGCGGGTGCGGGCCGCAGAGCCGCAGCGCTAAGAACGAGCCGTTCACACGCCCCACACAGGCGAGCCACATCCGCGCCACAAACCTTAGAAAGCCCTTAAGCTCAAAACCTTTCAAGAGTGTTACTCGATAGCTTTGACCTGCGGTTTCATAGCAACGTCAAACCTCATTAAGCCTTTCTTTAGCGCTTCTTTGCAACAGCCGCGGCATAATACTGCCAACGCACGGGACCTAGCAGCACACCCCGTGCGCAACCTTTTGGTGGACATCGAGGAGGCCGCATAAGCATGCATTCTTCCAATGACGCAGCACAGCAGCCATCCCTAAAACATGCAGACCTTTTCTCCTTCCCCCCGACACAGAGAAACGGCCTCCTCGACTCCCCCACCACAAAAGCCAAACGCTCAACCGACCAGGAGCTCAACCTGCGAGCATCCTTCGATAAGCTCCAAGCATCCCTAAACAAGTCATTCCCCAACCAAGCCCAGGCATACTAACCCCCTGTCTCTTATACACATCTGACGCTGCCGACG
>CABSYH010000135.1:0-5455 GCA_902481965.1 uncultured Collinsella sp. | reverse complement strand
CCTCTCTATTCGTCGGCAGCGTCAGATGTGTATAAGAGACAGGAGCAACATCGTGAGCCTGCTCGGATTCCGCCTTGCCAGCCGCCCGGCCGACGAGGGGCACCCCTATGGCCACGGCCGCTACGAGTACCTCGCCGGCTTGGTTGTCGCCGTCCTCGTTTGCGCCGTTGGCATCAACCTGATCCTGGAGTCGGCCACCAAGATCATCAAGCCCTCCCCCACCGCGTATTCGGCGCTCTCCATGGCGGCCCTTGTCCTGTCCATGCTCGTCAAGTTTTGGATGGCGGCGTTCAACCGCACGCTGGGCGACCGCATCGACTCGGAGACGCTCATCGCCACGGCGCAGGACTCCAAAAACGATGTCATCACCTCGGGCTCGGTCTTGGCGGCGGCGCTTATTTCGCAGACGACTGGCTTTGACCTCGATGGCTGGGCAGGCCTGGGCGTGGGCATCTTCATTTGCATCAGCGGCATGGGCCTGGTGCGCGACGCCATCAGCCCGCTGCTGGGACAAGCGCCCGACCCCAAGCTCGTCCAGACAATCCGCGACAAAATCATGTCGTATCCGCAGGTCCTAGGCACGCATGACCTGATGGTGCACGACTACGGCCCCGGTCGGCAATTTGCCAGTGCGCATGTGGAAATGCCCGGCGAGGGCGATGCGTTTGAACATCACGAGATTCTGGACACCATCGAGCACGATATCAAACGGCAGATGGGCATCGATATCACGCTGCATTGCGACCCCATCGCCACCACCGGCGACGACCTGCGCGGCTGGGTCAAGCGCGGCGTCATGCAGATAGATCCCGCGCTCTCCATCCACGACCTGCACGAGCACGACGGGTTCGTTTCGTTTGACCTGGTGCGTCCCGACGGCTTTGACATATCCGACGAGGATCTGCTGGAGCTCGTCACGCGTATCGTGCACGAGCGCAGGCCCGACGCCTCGTGCGTCGTCACATTTGACTCGGGCTTCAGCTCGCCCGACCGCCCGGCCGAGCAGCTGTAATCGACAGCAAAACGGGACGCAGAACCGCCGACCAACGCGCCTATGCGCCCGGTCACGCGATCCTGCGTCCCGTTTTTTCGCATCGCTAAGGCTCTAGCCGCTCGGCCGCTAGTTCCCCTGCGCGCCCGAAATGCCGTTTTGCAGGGCATCCCAGGCGTTCGTTGCCATATCGCCCAGGTTCTGTGCGGTATCGCCGAGGTTCTGAGCCGTGCCGCCCAGCTCTTGGACCTTATCCCCCAGCTCCTGCGCCTTGTTGCTCAGGTCCTCCAGCGTGTTGGAGCTCGAGCTGTCCGCGCCGCCCTGGTCGCCGGACGCATTACCCGACGAGCTGCCCTTGCGCGTGAGCTGAATCTCGAGGTTACCGTTGTCGTTATAGTAGGCAGACGTCACGACCCAATTGGCATCGACAACGGGCGTCGAGCCGTCGTCGGTCAGAATCACGGCATTCGAAAGATCGGCCCCGCGCGACTTGAGGAGCTTCTTGGCGTTGGACCAGTACTGACCCGGGATATCGCTCAGGTCGACGGTGCCGGACTGGGTAGTCTCGGTCTGCTCGGCCGTGGTATCAGTCGTGGCGCCCCGCTTGTTGAGCATGCCCGACACGATGGCGAACACAACCGACAGGGCAAAGAAGATCGCCAGCACGATGAGGATCTTCTTGATCACGCTCGACGAACGCGAAGGCTTCTTCTCCTCGTCCTCGCCATACTGAGGGATGGACTTGGGATACTCACGATACGGCTCGCGCGCATATCGGTCGCGCGACTCATAGTGCGGTTGTGCCGTGCGCGGCATATATGTCGTCTGCTGAGGTTGCGGAATGGGATTTTGCAGCAGGTCATCATAAGGGTCTGCCGCCGCGTTGCCGTAGGGGTTCTGCGATGAGACACCATGCGGGTCCTGCGCTGCGTTGCCGTAATTCACAACGCGCGTGGGATCGGCCGACACCTGCGTCGTATCGGGGGCAGCGTAGCCGGGATTCGGCACGACGCGGGTCTCATCGGCGTCATTGCCCGTCCGCGGGGAGCCGTAGCCACCCATTACGGTCGTCTTATCCTGGTCCATGCAACGATTCCTTTCCGTCGCCCGTAGCAATAAGTTATCCATGCATTCTACCCGCGCACAAGCCTATGATGGGCAAAGCCCGCCGGTATCTACAAGACATGCGCGGCCGACGGTCACAAGCGAATCGAGGATACGTCATGGCAAAAAGCAAGCTCATCAAGGACACGACGCGTGCCGAGCGTGAGGAGATCATCAAGCTAGCGCTCGCTGGCTGCGGCAACGGCAGTTGCGACAACTGCGGCAGTTGCAGCTTGGGAGCCGGCGATCCATATGGCACCTACCAACCCTACATTGACGGCGAGATGGAAATCGCCGATATCAACATGATGGTCGCCGAGCGCAACGCCAAACTCTTCGGCCTCCAGCGCGGCTAATGATCCCTTCTTGGGCTGTGCACCAAAAAATGCGCCCATCTACTACGTTTAACCCAAGGGTGCCAACCATAGCCATATCTGCGTTAACAAAACCGCAGGTAAACGTCTTGCCGCATTGTTAAAAAACGCTCCATGGTCGGTCCAACCCTGGTAAACGTAGTAGATGGGCGCTTTTCGTGGCGCGGCTGGCCCAGATAGCTTATTTCGGAGCCAATTTGCATCAAAAAGTCCCCGGCGGCGCTGTGTTTTGCGCCACCGGGGACTGTTCAGATTACTCCCTGCCGCTTTGTTCTACTCGTTGGGCACGTATGTGGCCCTGGCTCGTTCGGGCGTTACATCCTGACCGCAGGAATAGCTCGAGTCGAAGGCATGTGCAACCAAGTCGTGCGTATCCCATGCCATGCAGTCAAACTCGCCAGTATCGAGGACGATGATATAGCCCTTGCCGTCGTAGTAGAAATGATCCTCGGTGTAGTTATCGTCATCGTCGATGTTGTCTTCGGACACGGAGTCTATATCCGGCTTTGCCGTCTTGATTGCCTGCTTGGCCTCGCTCTTGAGGGTGTCAAACGAAAGCCCATGCTGCGCAAGCGAGTCCTCGAGCGAAACCTGCTCACCTGTCTTGAGGTTGTAGAACGCCGACCTCGTCTTCTGCA
This sequence comes from uncultured Collinsella sp., assembly GCA_902481965.1. Lineage (GTDB taxonomy): Bacteria > Actinomycetota > Coriobacteriia > Coriobacteriales > Coriobacteriaceae > Collinsella. Next base: position 2,348 of record CABSYH010000135.1, on the reverse strand, counting down.
CCGATCGATACGGAGGCTGATAACTGCTGGTGAACGTACGCACGCAAGCGATATCGCCATCGATCGAGACGATCTCGGCGGTGTACATCATGGTCACGCGGCTGTCCTCGTCATCCATCGAGGCCTGTTTGCTCGCGTCGAGCGTATCCGCGACGAGCTGGACCATATCCTTGTTAAACTTGGCGACGCCCACGCCCTGGCCCTTTACCTGGGGATAGGTCCACGTAGCCGTGATCTGGCACGTGTCATCGGGGGACGGATCCAGCGGGCCTTCGCCAACCGCAGCCGTAAAGTTGACATCCTGCGTGGCAGAAACGGCCTCGTAGCTCGCCTGCGCATCGTCAGAGTCCTTCGACTTCAGCTGCTCCAGCGTCGTGGCCACCGTTGCGATGGTGCTGGCTACGCTCTCCTCGGTACTGGTAAGCACGGCGCTCAGCTCGGACACTTCATTGGTGCCGGCAATCTTCGAATCGCCTATCGGCGCCGGACCGGCAACGGCGCTAAACGCCTTACCATCGTAGGCATCGAATTCGCACTCATAGCCATCACGAGATTCGTCCATCCCGACTGGAACCTCTTTGACGTTGATCTTCTCCCCGTCATGCAAATATCGCCTGAACCCATAGGTGCCATCGTAATCGTATACACGGAGCGAAACGCCAACGCACATAACGTCAACCCAGATATCGGGCTCATATACTTTCTCGATTTTGCCGTCGCGGTATGCCCAAACTTCGGCCTTAGCGGCGATGGCGCCATTAGCGTTGAAGAGCGGCTCATCAGAATACTCAATCAGGAGTTCGTCCTGACCATCCCCGTCAAAATCGACGAGTTTAGCGAAAGCAACGCCCTGGGCTCCATACGTAGATTGAGCGACCTCGACAGCCTCGCCCTCGCCGTACTTTTTCTGGTACTCGAGGATCTTGTCGGTGAACAGCTCATTTGCCGTCTTGACCGCCGCCTTGGCAGAGGCCTTGGCCTCCTTCTTGGACTGCGTGAGCTCGACGTTCTTGGGGGCGTCCGAGCCCTCCTTGGCGTAGTCGACCTTCATGGTGGTCGTGCTCTTCTTTTTGCCCTTGCCCGAGGTAATGGTCATCTGGTACTTCTGGTCGGGCAGCTCGCCAAAGTCCTCCATGGCAAAGCCGTCCTCGCCATCGACCTTAATGGTGTAGCTCTTGCCCTTGCCATTCGCGGGCGCCAGCTCGACGGTATAGTTCTTGAGCTTTTTGCCCTTGCTGTTTTTAGGCAGAATCTTGGTCTCGCACGCGCAGACAACATAGCCCTTGCCACCCGAGGTCACCTCGGAAGATGCGCCGATACGCGGCACGATCACGATAGCGGCGACAATGGCGACAACGGCCACACCGCCGATAACGGCCGCGACGATACGGCCCCTGTGCTTGGGTTTCTTGGGCTGAGGCGTCAGATCGATCGACTCAGCGGGCTCGGCGAACGGCTGCTCATATTGAGGCTGTGCCGCCATGTGAGTCGGAGCACCTTGCGCGGCCTGCCGCCCCGCAGGAGCTGATGACGGCGCGGGCGCAGCAGGGTCGCCCGCCAGCGCACTATCCCCTACCGGAAACGCCACGGGCTCCGCCTGGTCCTCGGCGCCACCCACGCGAGCCCCGCAGCTCGTGCAAAACGTGGAGCCGTCGGGTATTTGAGCTCCACACTTGGTGCAATACATCACATCTCCCGTCTCTCGCCGCAGCCGCAATGCGCCCGCGCAGTTCTTCCAACTACACCGTACGAGAGAAATCCCCATTCTTGTTGCGCAACATTGCCGCCACGTCCAAAACTATGCCGGTTTACTACGATAAATCGCCCGAACCTGAGCACGCTACTTTACAGAAAAACAAAACCGCAGGTAGACGAATCGGTCATGATCGGAAAATCCAGATATGGTCGAGGTATACCGATTCATCGTAGTAAACCGGCATAGTTTTGGACGAACGACCCCATACGGATAGCCTCATTGACCCAACAGCCACAAAATGATCCGTAATCCTTCCGTCCCCTTGGGATCAAAAAGCCCCGCCGGGCCTTGGTAGGCGCGGCGGGGCAGGCAAGCGGCTATGAGCAGCAGGCTTAGAACAGGCCGGTGATGTTGCCGTCGTTGTCGACGTCGATATTCTCGGCCGCGGGAACCTTGGGCAGGCCAGGCATGGTCAGAACGCTGCCGGTCAGCGCAACCACAAAGTGAGCACCGGCGGAAACCTTGAGCTCGCGCACGGTGATGCGGAAGCCCTCGGGAGCGCCCAGCGCCTTGGCGTTGTCGCTAAAGCTGTACTGCGTCTTGGCCACGCACACCGGAAGGTTGCCAAAGCCGTTCTCGCGCAGCTCGGCGA
>CABSYH010000134.1:0-5484 GCA_902481965.1 uncultured Collinsella sp. | reverse complement strand
CTCTATTCGTCGGCAGCGTCAGATGTGTATAAGAGACAGAGCCCAAGGCGCTCTCCGGCGGCCAGCGCCAGCGTGTCGCTATCGGCCGCGCCATCGTGCGTGACCCCAAGGTCTTCCTGATGGACGAGCCGCTGTCCAACCTGGACGCCAAGCTTCGTAACCAGATGCGTGCCGAGCTCATTAAGCTGCGCCACGAGATCAAGGGCACGTTCATTTATGTTACTCACGACCAGACCGAGGCTATGACCCTCGGTGACCGTATCGTGGTCATGAAGGACGGCGTCGTCCAGCAGATCGCCACCCCGCAGGAGGTCTTCAACCATCCCGCGAACATCTTCGTCGCCGGCTTTATCGGCGTGCCGCAGATGAACTTCTTCGATGCCCAGCTGGTGCGCTCGGGCAACGGCTTTACCGTCAAGACCGAGGATATGAACGTGGCGCTCGCCCCCGAGACCTGCGCCCAGCTTGCTCTCAACTGGGGCGGCGGCGACGTGAAGGAGATCACGGCCGGCGTGCGTCCCGAGCAGATTCTGCTTGCCGACAAGGACGAGGAGGGCGCGCTCCAGGGTACCGTCGAGGTGACCGAGCTCATGGGCTCGACCGAGCATGTCCACGTGACCGCTCCCGACGGCCAGTTTGTCCTGATTATCCCCGTCGTCGACCTCGAGGCCAAGGGCGCGCTCAAGGCTGGCGACACCATCTGGTTCAAGTTCGAGAAGAACGCGACCCACCTCTTCGATAAGGTCTCTGGCAAGAACCTTATCTAGGCCCGGTGCATCCAGGCCCTCCCTTTGGGCGACTGCGGTATTGCCATCCTTTTGCCGCGGTCACATATAAGGCTCCCCTCCCGTCCACTGGGCGAGAGGGGAGCCTTTCTTTGTGTTGGGGCTGTCCATCGGCCAGTTTGTCTTGATTTGTAACAGGAGGAAGGCCAAATTGGGCTTAGATGTTACAGATTGAGACAGCGTCGAGCCGCCCGTCCTTTCATCTCGATCTGTAACACGAAGGACTGATTTCGGCGGTTACCTGTTACAGTTCGAGATTGTTTTAGCCGCCTTGCCCGTCTGTCTCAATCTGTAACAGGTGGACCCAATTTTGCAGGCTAGATGTTACAGATCGAGATTCTTCGGTCGAGTAGGGTCACAGGGTAGCGTGCGGGCACAAAAAGCGGAGCCGCGTTGCCACGACTCCGCTTTCAAGAGGATGGGTAAAGGAAACGAAATTAGCTCAGGTGCCAAATCTCGTCGTTGTACTGGGAGATGGTGCGGTCGGACGAGAAGGTGCCGGCGTTGGCGATATTGATGAGCGCCTTGCGCATCCAGGCGTCCTGGTCCTCGTAGTCTGCCAGCACGCGCTCCTTGGTCTGGATGTACTCCTCAATGTCGAGCAGGGCCATAAACCAGTCCTTGCCCTTAATGTCGTCGTGCAGGCGCTGCAGGCGCTCGGCGTTGCCGGTCGCCATAAAGGCGGGGTTGGTGATAAAGTCCACCAGCAGCTTGATACCGGGTTTGCGGTAGAGCACGCCGGCGTCATAGGTGCCGTCGGCATAGAGCTGCTCGACCTGTTTGGACGAGGCGCCAAAGGTATAGATGTTCTCGTCGCCCACGAGCTCGGCAATCTCCACGTTGGCGCCGTCGAGCGTGCACAGGGTTAGGGCGCCGTTGAGCATGAACTTCATGTTGGATGTGCCGCTCGCCTCTTTGGAGGCCAGGCTAATCTGCTCGGAGATGTCAGCGGCGGGGATCACGCGCTCGGCGGCGGTGACGTTGTAGTTCTCGATCATGACAACCTGCAGGTAGGGAGCCACATCGGGGTCGTTTGCAATCCACTGCGATAGCGTCAGAATCAGATGGATGATGTCCTGCGCGATAGTGTAGGCAGGCGCCGCTTTGCCGCCAAAGATGATGGTGACGGGGTGCTTAGGTCTGTTGCCGTTCTTGATATCGAGGTACTTCCAGATGATGTAGAGCGCGAGCATCTGCTGGCGCTTGTACTCGTGGATGCGCTTGACCTGGACATCGATGATGGCGTTGGAGGGAATGGTCACGCCCTGCTCGAGCGCCATGAACTGGCGCATGATGGCCTTGGCCTCGACCTTGGTGGCGGCCAGGCGCTCAAGAACGTCCTTGTCGTCGGCGAACTTGGCGAGTTTGCTCAGATCGCCGGTGCTGCGCCAGTCGGTGCCGATCACATCGTCGAGCAGGCTGGCGAGCGCGGGGTTGGCCCCATGGATCCAGCGGCGGAAGGTGATGCCGTTGGTCTTGTTGGAGAACTTCTTGGGATAGATCTCGTAGAACGGATGAAGCTCGGTGTCCTCCAGGATCTTGGTGTGGAGGGCGGCTACGCCGTTGATGGAGAAGCCAAAGTGGATGTCCATGTGGGCCATGTGGACGGTATCGTGTTCGTCGATGATGGCGACGCGCGGGTCATCGTGCTCGGCCTTGGCAACCTCGTCGAGCTTGACGATAATGTCGGCGATGGCAGGGGAGACCTTCTGCAGGCTGGTGATCGGCCACTTCTCGAGCGCCTCGGCAAGGATCGTGTGGTTGGTGTAGGCGACCATGGAGCGCACGATGGTAACGGCCTCGTCAAACTCGATGTCGTGCTCGGTGGTGAGCAAGCGGATGAGCTCGGGAATGACCATGGTGGGGTGCGTGTCGTTGATCTGGACCACGGCGTAGTCGGCCAGGTCGTGCAGGTTGCTGCCGCGCTCGATGGCCTCGTCGATCAGGAGCTGGGCGGCGTTGCTCACCATGAAGTATTCCTGGTAGATGCGAAGCAGGCGGCCCTGCTCGTCGGAATCGTCGGGGTAGAGGAACAAGGTGAGGTTCTTGGCGATCTCGGTCTTGTCGAAGTCGATGGAGCTGCCGGGGACCAGGCCGTCGTCGACGCTCGCTAGGTCGAACAGGCGCAGGCGGTTCTTGGTGGGCTGGCCGTAACCGGGCACATCGATGTTGACGAGCTTGGAGGTAACGGCAAAATCGCCGAGCTCGACGGTGTAGGAGCGGTCATCGTCGACTAGGATGTCCTGCTCACCGAGCCACTCGTCGGGGACGGCCTTCTGCTGGTTGTCGACAAAGCGCTGACGGAACAGACCGTAGTGATAGTTGAGGCCCACGCCATCGCCGGTCAAGCCCAGCGTGGCGATGGAATCCAGGAAGCATGCGGCCAAGCGGCCCAGGCCGCCGTTGCCGAGTGACGGCTCGACCTCGAATTCCTCGATCTTGTTGAGGTCGTGGCCTGCGGCGGTGAGCTGGTCCTTAACCTCGTCGTAGATGCCGAGGTCGATCATGTTGTTGATGAGCAGCTTGCCGATCAAAAATTCGGCGGAAATGTAATAGAGCTTTTTCTTGCCGTTGTTGAGCGGGCAGGCGGCGGAGCGCTCCTGCACGAGTTTGACCAGCAGCTTGTAAATGCGACGGTCGTCGAGCTGCTCGAGCGAGATGCCAAAAGACTGCTCGGCGAGTTCCATGAGGTTAATCTGGGGCATGTTTTCTCCTGTGATGGGTTGTTTCATGTCTGCAATTCATAAGAAGCCCGCGCGAGGGGATTGGGGTGGCCTCGCGCGGGAAAAGCAAGCGCGTCCGCACGGTGGGGAGGGGTCGGGCGCGGTAGCTCCTATTGAGGAAGCTCGATTTCGGCTTCCGACGGGATGCGGAAGTAGGTCTCGGTCCAGTCGGTGAGTTTGTGCTCGAGCTCGCGGGTGATGGCGCCGTCGAGCATGCGCCAGGTCCAGTTGCCGCCCAGCGTGGCAGGGGTGTTGATGCGCGCCTCGTTGCCCAAGTTGAGCAGGTCCTGCATGGTGTAGATGCACGTGTCGCTCACGCTGGCGGCGATGGTGCGATTGAGTGCATCTGCCATGGGTTCGCCGGCTTGCTGATGGGTGTACAGGGCTGCCTGCTCGCGCTGACGCGGGGTGGCCGTTCCCTCAAACCAACCGCGCGCCGTCTCGTTGTCGTGGGTGCCCACATAGGCGACGGTGTTGGCGATGTAGTTATGCGGCAGGTAGTACGAGTTGGTGCCCTCAAAGGCAAACTGCAGGATCTTCATGCCGGGGAAGCCCGAGTTGTCGCGCATGTCGATGACGCCGGGGGTGAGGAAGCCCAGGTCCTCGGCGATGATGGGCAGTGTGCCGAGCTTTTCCTCGAGCGTCTTGAAGAACTTAAGGCCGGGACCCTGCGTCCACGAACCGTAGGACGAATCGGGCGAGGAGAACGGCACCTCCCAATAGGCTTCGAAGCCGCGGAAGTGATCCAGGCGGATGACGTCGTACATGTCGAGGGCGGCGCGAATGCGGCCCTCCCACCAGGAGAAGCCGTCGGACTCCATGGCGTCCCAGTCGTAGATGGGGTTGCCCCAGTACTGGCCGGTGGCCGAGAACTGGTCGGGCGGCGTGCCGGCGACGCTCACGGGATTGCCGGCGGCGTCGATCTTAAAGAGCTCAGGCGTCGCCCACATCTCGACGGAGTCACGCGAGACATAGATGGGCAGGTCGCCGATGATGAGAATGTCGCGCTCGTTGGCATAGGCCTTGAGGCGGCTCCACTGGCGATCGAAGAAGTACTGCGTCATCTGGTGGTAGAGCATACGCGCCGGATGGTCGGCGCAGACCTTGGCGGAAGCCTCGCCGCGGGTGCGGAGCTCCGCGGGCCACTCCCAAAACGCCTTGAGACCGCACTCCTCTTTGACGGTCATGAACTCACAGTAGGGGATGAGCCAGTCCTCGTTGGCCTGGATAAAGTCATCGAAATCGGCCGGCTTGTCGGCAGCAAAGCGCTCGGCGGCTCGGTCGAGAATCTGACGGCGGCCGCCAAAGATAGCACCGTAGTCGACATTGCTGGGGTCGGATCCCAGATACACGCCATCGATATCGCGCTGCTCCAGATACCCTGCCTCGATAAGCTCGGCAAAGTCGATAAAGTTGGGGTTGCCCGCACGGGCCGAGAACGACTGATAGGGCGAGTCACCATAGCTCGTCGTCGTAAGGGGCAGAATCTGCCAGTAATGTTGTTTGCACGAGGCGAGAAAATCGACGAAGTCGTAGGCATTCCATCCAAAGCCGCCGATTCCGTATGGTCCGGGCAGAGATGAGACGGGCATGAGGACGCCGCTTGCACGCTCCATGAATGCGCTCACCAACCTTCTTGTTGTGGGGTCGGCCTGCCGATGGGTGTGCAGTCCGCCTCCGATGTTCCGATTCGATACGCCTATTGTAAAACATGTTGTTTAAACATGTACAGGCAAGATAAAAAAGTTGGTCGATTTTCGGCGAATGGTTACATGCCATGAAAAAAGCCCCGACCTCACAACGTGAGATCGGGGCAAGAGCGGTATGTAGGTTTTTGCTACTCGGCGTCGGCGAAGCCGTTGGGGTTGTGGCTCTGCCAGTTCCAGCTATCGCGGCACATGTCCGCGATGTCGTACTGGGCCTTCCAGCCCATCATGCGCTCGGCCTTGGAGCTGTCTCTTATACACATCTCCGAG
>CABSYH010000133.1:0-5518 GCA_902481965.1 uncultured Collinsella sp. | reverse complement strand
GCCTTGAACTAGAACATGCCCAAGAAACCGTGCACAAACAGCGCGGCCAGAGCGGCACCGACAAACGGAGCGATGCCAGGAACGAGCAGGTCGTACTTCCAGTTGTTGTCGGCCTTGTTCTTGATCGGCAGCACCTGATAGGCCATGCGAGGACCAAGGTCACGAGCCTGGTTCATGGCGAAGCCGGTGATACCGCCCATGCCCATGCCAACAGCCCAAACGATCAGACCGACGCAGATGGCGAGCATCAGGACGTTCTCGCCAGCACGGTTAGCAGCAGCAAGGATGGCGCTGATGAACACGAAGGTGCAGATAGCCTCGCAGAAGAAGTTGCGGGCATAGTTCGTACCCTCGGTGGTGGGGTTGGTCGAGAAGATATTGCGCTGGGCAATGGGATCGACGACACCATCGGAAGCCTTGAACTCATCGGCATACATAAGCCACGCGATCACGGCACCCGCAAAGCCGCCGAGCATATCGGCAATCATGAAGGGGATGCAGCTGCTCCACGGCACCAGGCCGACGATGCACTGGGCAAGCACCATGGCGGGGTTCATGCACACGGCGCCGCCAAAGATAAACAGAGCAACCGAGATGCCAAAAGACCAAGTGGTGATGGCAAACATATGACCAGAGCCCTGATACTTGGTGCCCTTGAGCACGGTATCGCAGTGCACGCCCACGCCAAAGATGATCATGAGGGCCGTTGCGCCGAATTCGCAGAGGAGTTTGGTAAGCATAAAACCTTATCTTTCTTGTCGGTTATAAACGATTCGTTTAGGCCGCGTACTAGTGCTGAGCGACGACAACGCCCAGGCCATCGGGAATGACGGCCACCTTGGCATCGGCACCCTTCATCTCAAAGGCGAGCTTGAGCGCCTCATCGAGGGTGTTAACCGGCGTCATGTGCATATCCTTGATCATCTGGTGATCGCACAGGTCGGTAACCATGATCACAGGGTGATGCGCCAGGATGCGGGCAAAGATCTGGCTCGTCCACTGGTCGGGCAGGGTCTCGTCCTTAGGACGGTCGATGCAGGCGCGCTCAAACTCTGCCGGATCATTGTCGGCGATGTTGTGATAGAAGCCCTCGCCGCCGTGACCGTCGGCACAACCGGCGACATCGATGATCACGCCACCCTCGGGAAGCGTGGCCTCGGCAGAGCACATGCCCTTCACGGCCTGGTAGATGTTCTGGTCGAGCGGGTAGCCGCCGTTGGTGGTGATGGCAATCTCGCACTCGACGGGCTCAACGCCGGCAAGGCTCTTCACGAACTCGCAGCCAGCCTCGTGCGCCTTGTGGATATCGCCGGCAAAGGAGCCGATGACCTCGTGCTTGCCGTTGAGCACCACATTCAGCACAAAGGCAAGGTGAGCCATCTCGGCAGCGGCAAACATGTCCTCGCTCACGTGGTTATGGCACAGGTTGCCGGCGCGCGAATGAGAATCGTTCACGAACTGGCCGTTGTGGTTGTACATGATGGTCTTGTAGCTGGCAATGCCAGGCAGGACGGACTTGCGGCTACCAGAGAAACCGGCAAAGAAGTGCGGCTCAATAAAGCCCTCGGCAAGCAGCAGATCGCAATCGGCAGCAATCTTGTTGATGATGCACTCGCCGCCAGAAGGCAGGGTGCCGATCTTTTTCATCATGCTGTCGTCAGTCGCGACGTGCATAACGATTTCCTCGTTGGCAACGATCTCCTCGCCGTACTTGTTGACGAGCTCCTCGTGCGTCGACGGACGATGCATACCCGTAGCAACCAGAATGCGAACGCGCGCCTCAGGCGCAGCGGAGTGGATGTGATGCAGCAGAATAGGCATCGTCACACGCGAGGGAACGGGACGCGTATGATCGGAGCTAATAATGACGATATCCTTCTTGCCAGCACAAAGCTCCTCGAGCGAAGGCGAGCCATAAGGGTTGGCAAGTGACTCCTCTACCAGCTCTTCCTGCGATTTCGTGGTCTTAAACTCGTTTTGATGACCTTCCATCACACCCGCGAAGTTCTTATCCTCGAGCTCCAGATGCAACGTCTTGTGGTCAAACGGCAGTTCACATTCAAACAATGACGAGCGCCCTCTTCCTTTCAACTGACACACTAGATAAACCGTTGGAAGGATACGCCGCTCACCGAAAAACACCACCGTCCACCGACTCATTAACACAACGTTCATATTTGCCCCACAACAAAACGGCCGCGACCCCAAACGGGACCGCGGCCGCCTGTCAAAGACACTATAGACAGGATGATTTACGCAGCGCCGAGGCAAACATCTAGTCCGAGACGTACGCACGTAAGCCATTTTGCATAAATTCATTAATTAATTGCATAAGATGGCGCATGGATTTCTGGCCATAACTGGGTAGTACCCTCCGGAGCGTGCATTTTTGCGAGTATTCAGCATCGCGGGATAAGATTTTGGTGCCAAAAATCTTTCAAAAGGTAGATAGTCCTCATGACTCGACCCATCTGGATAGCATGCGGCGAGAAACCAGCCATATATGATCGTCGCCAAAGCCCAATCGTCGTGCAAAAGCATCAACAAAGGCAGCGAAAGCCGGCTATGGCCTTATGCATCAATCTTTGGCTGCTGAAAACTCCGTTTTTTGCACGTCGCCCCAAGCACCACCCTCACCCAGCGGCTGATCCGCCGAAGACCGGACATCGCAGGGCCCGCCATCAGTTTACTTTTAGGCACACTCCGCAGGACGCAAGAAGCCCTCGCCGCACTCCGCATTGGGCGCGAAGCGCACTTTATTTTCATCAGCTTTAATCCCTGAAGACCGAGGACGAAGGGATCCGATGGGTTTCCCTCTGAATGCACTCCGCAGCACGAAGCCCCCTTATCCGCAGCTCCGAAGGAGCAGGATAAGGGGGCTTCAAGTGCGAGGACGCATTCAGAGGGAAACCCATCGGATCCCGGTGAGAGCCACAGGGCTATCGATTACCCCGTGTTCTGCAATCCTGCCGAGACGCCGGTCACAGTCGAAAGAATCAGGCTCATGTACTCGGCCTTCTTCTCCTCGGCCATCTCGTCCTGGTTCATACGCACCTCGCGAAGGGCGCGGACCTGGGCGATGGACAGAGCGTCGACATAGGGGTTGCGCACGCGAACGGCGCAGCCGAGCACGCGACGGCGCTGCAGCGGCCACTCATCACCGACGATGGCAAGGACCCACTTACGGGTGAGCTGCATCTCGGTAAAGACCTTCTCGGACAGATCCTGGCGGTCGCCCAGGTGCAGATACATCTTGGCGATGCGCTGATCGGTCTTAGCGATCGACATCTCGATGTTGTCGATGAACGTGCGGAAGAACGGCCACTCCTGGTAGGCAGCCTTAAGCTGGTCAAGGTCGCCCAGCTGCTCGCAGGCGGTGCCCAGGCCGTACCAAGCGGCCAGGTTAATGCGCGCCTGGCTCCAGCTGAAGATCCACGGAATGGTACGCAGGTCGTCAAGCGACTTGGCGCCCAGGCCGCGCTTGGCGGGACGCGAGCCGATCGGCAGCAAGCCGACCTCGGTCAGAGGCGTCACAGTCGAGAACCACGGTGTAAAGTCCTCGGTGTTCAGCAGGTCCAGATAGCGCTCATGGCTTACTGCGTTGAGCTTCTCGGCCATATCCCAGAACTTCTGCGTGGTCTCGGTGTTGGTCTTCTCGACACTCGGGGCCGACTGCAAAAGCGTTGCGGCGGCAACGGACTCAACATGACGCTGAGCCAGCGTGCGGTTGCCGTAACGGGCAAAGATGACCTCGCCCTGCTCGGTGAGCTTAAAGAAGCAGTTGACCGAACCCTTGGGCTGCGCCAGCACGGCCTTGTTGGCCGGGCCGCCGCCACGGCCCACGGCACCGCCGCGACCGTGCATGAGCACCAGGTCGATATCGTTCTTCTCTGCCCACTTGGCGATGCGCTCCTGCGCGGAGTGCAGCGCGAGCATGGCCGTGGTAGGACCGGCATCCTTGGAGGAGTCGGAGTAGCCCAGCATGACCTCCATGCGGCGGTTGGTCTGGGCAAGGCGCTTTTGCACCACGGGCAGCGTGAGCATCTGGTCGAGCACGTCGACGCAGCCCTCGAGGTCCTCGAGCTGCTCGAACAGCGGAATCACGTCGAGCTCGGGGACATCCTCCTCGTGTGCAAAGGACAGGTGGGCCAGCTCGAAGACGTCAGCCACATGCTGGGCGCTCTTGGTAAACGAGATGATGTAGCGGTGCGCCATCTTCTTGCCGTAACGCTTTTGGATGGAGCCGATAGCGCGGAAGGTATCGATGACCTCGCGCGTCATGGGCTGCAGGTCGCCATGGATACCGTTCTCGTGGATATCCTTAAGGGCGCGGGCATGCACCACGGAGTGCTGACGGAACTCCATCTCGACCATATGGAAGCCGAAGGACTCGACCTGCCAGATGATGGTTTGGACCGGGCCGTAGGCAGCACGGACGGCACCGCAGGCGGCCAGCGAACGCTGGACGACGCGCAGGTCCTCCAGGAACTCGTCGGCGCTGTGGTACATGGTGTCGGTGATACGACGGACGGTGGCGTTCAGGCGGTCGGCCATGACGAGCATGACGGCGCGATGCGGCTCGTGCTCGGAGATCAGCTCGGCGCGGGCCGTGTAACGAGGGCTCATCTCGACCTGATGGTTCCACAGGTTAATGAGCTCGGCCGACGGCTTGCTGTAGGTAGCCTCGAGCGTGAGGTTGCGGCCGATGTGGCGGCACTTGTCCTCGAGCTTGAGCACCATGTGCGTAAAGTACTTGGCGGCGACCTCACGGCTCACCTTGGCGGTGACGTTGGGGTTACCGTCGCGGTCGGAACCGATCCAGCTGCCGGGATGGAAGAACGCCGGGCACAGCGGCGGCACAGTACCGGCCTTGTCGCCCAGCACCCAATCGTCAAAACGACGATAGATAACGGGGATAACGTCGAACAGCGTGTTATCGAAGATGTCGATGATGGTATCGGCTTCCTCGACCGGCGTGGGCTTCTTGAGCGCGATGGGACTCGTACGCACCAGGGCGTCGATCTCCTGCAGCATATGGCGCTCGTTCTCCACCAGGTCGGAGCCACCCAGACGCGGACGCTCCTCCAGCAGGTTGGAGATACGGCGGATCTTGCCCTCGACGGCCTTACGACGGGCCTCGGTGGGATGTGCGGTAAAGACAGGGTGGAACTCGAGCTTGTCGAGCAGCTCGTTGGCACCCTCGACACCCAGCTCATTCACCAGCTGGTGATAGGCAACGGTAAGCTCGTTGGCAGGATCGACCTCGGTATCGGTCGACGCACCGGCCTCGCGCTCGCGCAGCTGCGCCACACGGTAGTTCTCCTCCGACAGGTTTGCCAGATGGAAAAAGCTCGTAAAGGCGCGGACAATGACCTGCTGCTTATCGAGCGGCAGGCTGTCGATCAAATCGACGACCTCACGAAATGCCACGGCAGTGGGCTCGTCGGCGGTGGGCACGCCCTGCTCGTCGACGGCTTCGTCGGCAGCGCAGGTACCGGGGTTGCCGGCATTGACCACA
>CABSYH010000132.1:0-5526 GCA_902481965.1 uncultured Collinsella sp. | reverse complement strand
CGGGATTGGTCAAAATCGTTTGACTATTAGCGGCTAAAATCGCCCGACGCTAACACCGAAGATATCCCCCTTGAAATCACTTCGAGTGACATGGCCAATCTGCCCATATTCATCGCCGCCCTTATCGTGGCCACCGTCGTCGTGCGCGTGTATTTTTCAATCAAACACAATGAAAAGCCGCCCATTGCCCGCGTCTTTTGGTGCGCGACGCTCCTCATCCCGCTCGGCATGGTAGCTGCATGGATTACGAATCAATTGCTCGTAAATGAGGACAGTTCCCTATGGGTCCTTTCTTATTCGGCGCTCGGTGCTGCCGCCGTCATACTTCTTGTCGAGCCCTTGGTTTCGGGACTAATCGACCAAACCGATCTTGCGACGGGAACGGTTGCCTGTATTTGCCGTGACATCCTTGTCATCGCCGCTGTTTCAGCGCTCTCGTTCGTTTCACTCGAAATTGCCTGCAACGAAACGCTCTATCGCATTCCCGCCAACTCATTTGGGTTTTCCGTCGGGTTGCTCGCGACGGTTCTGCTCTCCCTTTATTTGCTGGGACAACGTCATGGAGGTGTCATGGCCCTCGTGCCCGTCGTCTGTTGCATCCTTGGCATTGCCGAGCACTTCGTCATAACGTTTAAAGGCGAGGCCATCCTGCCAAGCGATATCTTGGCCCTTGGCACCGCAATGGAAGTGAGCGAGGGATACGAGTTTACCTTTACCGCCGGAATCGTAACCTCTCTAGCCCTGCTGGAGATTTCCCTGGGGCTTCTTTCGCTTATCCGACCGCGCAAGCTCCGTACGTCCACCCATGTCTTCCCCGCAATCGCCGCCAACCTCTGCGCTTTTCTGCTAGTGACCGTTGTGGGGCTCTCGGGCTTTTCCAGCATCGACTTGGAGCAGGCGCTGAATTTTGGATTTGACCGTTGGCAGCCCATCACCACGTATGCGTCTCAGGGTTTTATCACTTCGTTCACCGAAATGGTCAACGAGTTGCCCATTGAGAAGCCCGAAGACTATACGCCCGATGAGGCGCAGAGCATCGAGCAGGAGCTCGCCGCCACCTACGACAGCACGTATGGCTCGAGCGAGCAGCGCGAGGCGGCCGTTGCCCAGTTCAATGAAATCAAGCCGACGATTGTTGCCGTCATGAACGAGAGTTTTAGCGACCTTTCGTGCTTTGAGCAACTCCAGGCGGCCGGGTACACCGGCCCCGCATTCTACAACTCGCTTCCCGACACACTTGTTCGCGGCACCATGCTCGCTTCGGTCGCCGGTGGCGGAACGGCGAACTCCGAATTCGAATTTTTGACCGGAGCGACAACGGCCTTTGTCGGATTAGGCAAAATCCCCTATCAGCTGTATCAGATGAATGGCGTCAACAGTCTGGCAAAGGACCTTAAGGAGCTTGGGTATACCGCTACCGCTATGCACCCGCAAAACCCCGTCAACTACCATCGAGATAAAATCTATCAGCAGCTGGGCTTTGGAGACTTTCTTTCAATCGGCGATTTCGAAGGTGCACCCTGTTACCATGCCGGCGTATGCGACTACGCCACCTACGACAAGATACTCGACCTGCTTAGAACCGACGAAGCCCCGCAGTTCATCTTTGACGTCACGATGCAAAATCACGGCGGCTACGACTATGGCACCGTTCCCGCCGAGGAGCTGACAAACTATTGGGTCGAGGGAGCCAGCGAGGGTGCCAATAGCGCGCTCAACACCTATCTTACCTGCATCAACGCATCCGACCGGGACCTCGAGTACTTTATCAACGAGCTCCGCAATATCGGCAGACCGGTTGTCCTTGTCTTTTTTGGCGACCATCAGCCGAGCGCCGCAACGACTCTCAACGACGAGCTGTACCCTCAGGAAGATACGGCAAGCCACGCTTTCCGTATCTATCAGTCGACATATTTCGTCTGGGCTAACTATGAAATCGCCGGCAATACCGAGCTCAACGTCTACGACACCGTCGGGGCAAACGAGATTGCAGCCATTACCCTTAATAAGATCGGCGCCCCGCTCACCGACTATCAAAAGGCTCTGCTTGCAACAAGGTCAGATGTGCCCACCATCAATGTCGCCGGCTACCTTGGTGCCGACGGGCTGCGCTACGACTTGGAATCTGAAGACAGCCCATACGCCTCGACGATCGACAAGCTGCAGCGCATGCAATACCTCGAGTTCGCCAGCAAAGTTCAGTAAGCCCGCCCATTCGCTTGGACCCATCGTATTGCAAGCACGCTCGGCCCAAATGCATCGTAAATGGCTCCCGCTCGCAAACGAGGGTACAATGACGCTCGTGTCACATCACGGGGCCCCGGCCCCAACATATACAAAGGAGTCATACATGGGTTGCGAGCACGCACAGGCCGCCGGCGGACAAACATCGCCGTCGCAATTTGAGGAGAACACGCTGTCCGAGGTCAAACGCGTCATCGCCGTACTTTCCGGCAAGGGCGGTGTCGGCAAGTCGTTTGTCACCGGTGCCATCGCCACCGAGCTTGCCCGTCACGGCCACAAGGTCGGCGTCCTCGATGCCGACATCACCGGTCCCTCTATCCCCAAGATGTTCGGTATGAGCGGACGCCACGTCCATGCCCTTGGTAACCTTATGCTGCCCGAAATCTCCGAGCACGGCGTCAAGGTCATGAGCTCCAACCTTCTGCTCCAAAACGAGACCGACCCCGTCCTTTGGCGCGGTCCGGTCATCGCGGGCGCCATTAGGCAGTTCTGGAGCGAGACCTCGTGGGGCCCCATCGACTACCTGCTGGTCGACATGCCTCCGGGAACAGGCGATGTCGCGCTCACCGTCTTCCAGTCGCTGCCCGTCGACGGCATCGTCATCGTCACGAGCCCGCAGGATCTGGTCTCGATGATCGTCGCCAAGGCGGTCAACATGGCCGAGAAGATGAACGTCCCCATTCTGGGCATTGTCGAGAACATGAGCTATATCGAGTGCCCCGACTGCGGCAAGAAGATCGAGGTCTTTGGCAAAAGCAAGCTCCCCGAGGTCGCAGATCGCTATAACCTCGACATCTTGGGCCAGCTTCCCATTAATCCGGCACTCGCCGAGGCCTGCGATAAGGGCGAGGTCGAGACCGCGCTGCCCGATGGCATGTTGCCCAAGGCAGTCTCTGCCGTCGAGGCCATTACCCCGCACGAAACCGACGAGGCCTAAGTGAACGCGAGCGCCTTCTATGACGTCCTGGTAATCGGCGGCGGGGCTTCAGGCCTCGCCGCCGCCATTACGGCCGCACGCGCTGGCAAAAGCGTCTGCATCGTTGAGCGCGATGTCGCCTGTGGCCTTAAGCTCCTTGCGACCGGTAACGGCCGCTGCAACCTCTCCAACGAATCGATTGATCCTCAGCGGTATAACCACCCCGCATTCGTCGAATCCGTCATGGGCCCCCAGCCCGAACAAGAGCTTATGGGTTTCTTCTCCTCGCTGGGCATCATGACAACCTCCGAGGAAGGCCGGCTGTACCCGCGCTCCCTTCGCGCCGAATCGGTGCGCGACGCACTTCTCAATGTTTGCAACCGCCTGGGTATCACCTTAATCTGCGGAGCCAACGTTGCCTCGGCACACAAAGCTTCCGAAGGCTGGGCACTCCAAATAGACCGTCCAGCGCGGGCGCTCAAGGCAAAAAAGCACGACGACCGAAAATCGGAGCTCCGCTCGCTTCGGAAAGCGCTCGCCGATGTCCCTCGCAAGAACGAGGCCCTGCAGGCACATGCCGTAATTATCGCCACGGGCGGCAACCCCACCGGTATCGCCGATACGTTTCGCCTCCCCCTCACTTCGCTGCGCCCCATCCTCTGCCCCGTATCGGCAACGGTCGTCGGCGATCGGGCGGCACTCAAGACGTTGGATGGCCTGCGCGTCCGCGCCCGCTTGACGCTCGCCCGCAATCATAATGAGCTCTGGCACGAAGACGGTGAAGTCCTGTTTCGAACCTTCGGTATCTCGGGCGTCGCTGTCTTCAACCTCTCCCGTCGTATACAGCGCGGCGATACGATCCTGCTCGACTTTTTCCCCGACCTCTCTAAAGATGAGTTGCTCGATATGCTTAACTGGCGCGTTGAACTGCTCGGCGGCTTTTCGCCCCGCAATCCCCGTTGGCTCGACGGTATGCTTGCCCCGCAACTCTCCCGCGTCGTCTGCACAGCGTTCGAGCAGTGCCATCCAGGCTCCAACGATGTCATCCACCTGGTCTCGATCCTCAAGCACTTTAAGATGCTCGTCGAGGGAACCGCCGAGGAGCGCTCGGCGCAGGTCACGCGTGGTGGCATATCTGTCGAGAGCATCTCAACACCCAGTCTACGCGCGAGCAGCGCTGTCGACGCCCCGCTTTACGTCTGCGGCGAAGCGCTCGACATCGACGCCGATTGTGGAGGCTTTAACCTTGCGTGGGCCTGGCTCTCGGGCATTCGCGCTGCAAGCAGCCTGTAGCCGCGCAGTCTATAATCAAAAACGCATTCGGGCCGTCTGGGATACCGGACGGCCTCTTTCTTGCCTCTAAGGAGACCTCGATGATCGAAATCACCCAAGTCAACGCTTCGCTCGATGAAGCCGGCGATGAAAATGCCTGCCTCATTGTTGGCAAGCGAGTCGCCAAGCGCGTCCTACGTTGCAAGGACTCCGAGATCAAGTCCATCGAGCTCCACCGCAAGTCAATCGACGCCCGCAAAAAACGCGACGTCCATTTTATCCTGAGCTTTCGTGTTGAGCTGACCAGTCCCCACCTCGAGCGAGAAGTGGTCGACAGCGTTTCCGAACGTGACCGCTCGCGCGTACGCGCGATAGAAGACGATGAGCCTTCATTCCCCTCCCCCATTTCCGACGCATCCAAAGAGCGCCCCGTCGTTGTCGGCGCCGGATGCGCCGGCCTTTTCGCTGCGCTCACGCTCGCCGAAGCAGGTCTTAAGCCCTTGCTTATCGAGCGCGGCGACCCGGCATTTCGCCGCTCGCAGGCGATCGATCTCTTTCTAAAGGAGCGCATCCTCGACCCCGAGAGCAATATCCAGTTTGGCCTGGGCGGCGCGGGGACCTTCTCGGACGGCAAGCTCAATACGGGAACCAAAAATCCCGCCCATCGCCTTATCCTCGAAACCTTCGTCGAGGCGGGCGCGCCCCGCGATATTCTGTGGGATGCCAAGCCGCACATTGGCTCCGACATCCTTCCCACGGTTGTCACCGCTATATCCCAGCGCATCGAGCAGCTCGGAGGTGTCGTCCGTTATCGAACAAAGCTCGTCGACATTCGCATCGACGCGTCTGGTGCCATCACCGGTATCGATGTCCAATCGTCCCAAGACGCCGCTTACGAGCCAATTGAGACAAAGCACCTCATCCTCGCCTGCGGGCATTCTGCTCGCGATATTTTTGAGCTCCTTAAGGACCACAACGTGGCCCTCGCACAAAAGACCTTTGCCATGGGCGTTCGCATCGAGCATCCGCAGCGCGACATCGACCGAGCCCACGAGACGTAGAGGAATCTCGTATGCCGTCTTCTGCTTGAAAAA
>CABSYH010000131.1:0-5536 GCA_902481965.1 uncultured Collinsella sp. | reverse complement strand
CTCTATTCGTCGGCAGCGTCAGATGTGTATAAGAGACAGGCCGTCATGGTACGCAGTCTTGCTGATACCGAGCGCCTGTGTCATATCGACGATGCTGAACGCGATCTGCTCGCTGGCAGTATCCGCCCCATCGTGCTGCTGCGCCGGCGCACTGTTAGCGAGGACAACGACGGTTCCCCCGACATCCTCGCCCTCGCGCCATCTGTCGCGCACGACCTGCCCGAGCTCGGCGTCATGCTCCCCTATACGCCGCTTCAACATCTGTTGCTTGCCGCGGCAGAAGTCTGCGGTATGCACGCGCTCGTCATGACCAGCGGAAACCTGAGCGAAGAACCCATCGAGACCGACGACGACCTTGCCTGGGAACACCTCGTTGCTGCCGGCATCGCCGACGCGTTGCTCGGCAACGACCGCGCGATCCTCTCGCGCTACGACGACTCTGTAGTGCGCGTGGTCGACGGCGCCATTATGCCCGTTCGCCGCGCTCGCGGATATGCACCCCAGCCGCTACCGTTGCCGGCGCTCGACGGCGCTCCGTCCTGCGTGCTAGCCTGCGGGCCACAACAAAAGGCCACGATTGCGCTCACGCGTGAAGGGACGAACGGCGAGGCAACCTGTTTTGTGTCGCAGCATATCGGCGATGTTGAAAACGGCGGGGCCTTCGATGCCTGGAACGCCGCGCGCACGCGCTTGGAAGATCTCTTTGACTTGGCGCCCGCCGCCTTGGCCTGCGATGTACACCCCAGCTATCTATCGGGCCAGTGGGCGCGCGAGCAGGCACGAAAATGCAATCTGCCGCTCGTCGAGGTGCAGCACCATCATGCGCATATCGCGAGCGTAATGGCCGAAGCCATCGCCGCGGGCCAGCTTACAACCGACGCGCGCGTCCTTGGCATCGCCTTTGACGGCACCGGCGCCGGCACCGATGGGACCATTTGGGGCGGCGAGTTTCTTGTTGCCAGCCTTGGCGGCTTTGAGCGCGCCGCGCATTTGCGCACCTGGGCGCTCCCCGGTGGGGCGGCCTCCGTGCGCGACGCCCGCCGCAACGCCTTCGCCCTGCTCAGTGAGCTCGGCCTGCTCGAGCACCCAGGTGCCGCTCGGCTTTTGGACGGCCTCGACGAACAAACGCGCAGCGTGACAGCCACCATGATCGAGCGCGGCATCAACAGCCCGCGTACCAGCAGCATGGGGCGTCTCTTTGATGCCGCGGCAGCAATTCTGGGCATCTGCGACAAGGCAACCTGCGAGGGCGAACCCGCCATCGAGCTTGAGGCTGCCGCCTGGCGCGCGCTCAGCAGTGAAAGCGCCTGCCCCACCGGAAATATAGCGGGCTTTTCCGTAACCGAATCATCCCGTCCGGACGCCTGCCATGTTCTAAACTCCAGATCGCTTATTGAGGCGCTTTTGGAGGGAATCAGGGCCGGCGTACCCGCCGGCAGGCTCGCGCTCGACTTCCATATCGCCATCGCGCGCTCTTCGGCACGAATCGCACGCGAAATCTGTGCGCGCGAAGGCATCGATACCGTCGCGCTCTCGGGTGGCGTGTTCATGAACCGACTTTTGCTCCAGCTCCTCACCCGCGAACTCAAAAGCATGGGTCTCACTGTCTTGGTTCCTCACTCCGTACCCGTCAACGACGGCTGCATCGCCTACGGTCAGGCGGCAGTCGCACGCACCCGCCTCGCACAGGTCGCACCGCAATAGGCTGTTCGGCCAGCCCACAAGCCGCCGTCTCACAGGTGTAGCGCGTTTGCCCGCAGCGCCCGCGAGCGCTACCATCAACTGATGGATTATTGAGCGCCCGTCCAGCGCAAAGCGTATAAAAGGGGAACAATATGTGCCTTGCCGTTCCCGGTAAAGTAGTCAAACGCGACGACGACCTCAAGGCCACCGTCGACATGATGGGCATCGAGCGCCCCGTGTCGCTGCGACTCGTGCCGACGGCGCAGGTTGGCGACTACATTCTCGTACACGCCGGCTTTGGCATCCAGATTGTCGACGAGCAGGAAGCGCAAGAAACGCTCGAGCTCGTTAATGCCATGTCCGAGCTGGTCGAAGAAGACCAGCTTGCCACCAACCCGGCCGAGGCATACTAGTGGCGGCCGAGCAGCCGGCGCGCTCCGGTATCGACTTCTCGGCATTCCGCGATCCCAAGCTGGCTCGCGAGCGCATCGAGCGCATTCATGAGCTTGTCGGCGACCGCGCCATCAACCTTATGGAAGTCTGCGGCACGCATACTGTGAGCATCGGGCGCTATGGCTTTCGCTCCATTATGCCGGCAGGGCTCAAGCTGCTGAGCGGCCCGGGCTGCCCCGTCTGCGTCACCGCCAACCGCGACATCGACCACGCAATCGCGCTCGCCAACATAGACGGCGCCATCATCACCACCTTTGGCGACATGATGCGCGTGCCCGGATCATCCACCTCGCTCGCTGCGCAAAAAGCGGCAGGGCGTGACATTCGCATCGTCTACTCCCCGCTCGACGCGCTCGACATTGCCGAGCAAAACCCTGATCGCCCGGTCATTTTTATGGGCGTGGGCTTTGAGACTACGACGCCCACCATCGCCGCCGCCATCTTGGAGGCCGAGGCGCGCGGGCTTTTGAACTTCTCGGTCTATTGCGCCCACAAGACCACGCCGCCGGCGTTGCGCGCCATCGCCAGCGACCCCGAGACCGCCATCGACGGCTTTATCCTGCCGGGCCACGTCGCCACCATCACGGGCTTGGCCCCCTTTGGCTTTTTGGTCGACGAGTTTAAGACTCCAGGCGTGGTAACGGGATTTGAGCCGGTCGACATCTTGCAGGGTATCTGCATGCTGGTCCAGATGGTTGTTGAGGGGCAACCCGCGATCGACAACGCCTACCGTCGCGGCGTCAATGCCGACGGCAATCCTGTGGCGCGCCAGCTGGTCGAGCAGGTATTTGAGCCGTGCGATACCACGTGGCGCGGGCTGGGATCGATTGCGGCTTCGGGACTCGCCATTCGTCCCGAGTTTTCGCACTTTGATGCCAGCATGCGCTTTGACGTGTCCATCGAGCCGACGGTCGAGCCACGCGGGTGCCGCTGCGGCGACGTGCTGCGCGGGGCCATTACGCCGAGCGACTGCCCCCTGTTCGGCCACGCTTGTACGCCCGAGCATCCCGTCGGCCCCTGCATGGTGAGCTCCGAGGGCAGCTGCGCAGCATATTTCCGCTACCGAGGCTAATAGGTTCCGCCGTTCTAACGAACGGCGGACCAGTCGACGCTGCGCCTCACCCATATAATTCCACCCACGATTGGAGTTTTCGATATGTCCCATAGCGTTACCGATAGCACCGTCCTGCTGGGCCACGGCTCCGGCGGACAGATGATGAAGCGCATCATCGATGAGGTCTTTTTGGATGCCTTTGGGTCGCCCGAGCTGCTCGAAGGCAACGACGCCGGCGTCGCCGCGCTGCCCGCGAGCGGGCGCATCGCCATGTCGACCGACAGCTTTGTAGTCTCACCGCAGTTCTTCCCCGGTGGCAACATCGGCCGCCTCGCCGTGTGCGGAACCGTCAACGACGTCGCGACCTCGGGCGCCAACGTGCGCTACCTATCGTGCGGCTTTATCCTCGAAGAGGGCTATCCCATGGATAAGCTCCACCAGATTGTGCAGACGATGGCCGAAACGGCGCACGAAGCGGGCGTGTCCATAATCACGGGCGACACTAAGGTGGTCGAGCGCGGCGGGGCCGACGGCGTCTATATCAATACCGCCGGTGTGGGCGAGGTACCCGCGGGCGTGGCGCTCAGCGGCGCAAACTGCCGGCCCGGCGACGTCATCCTGGTGTCGGGCACACTGGGTGACCACGGCATCGCCATCATGAGTCAGCGCGAGGGTCTGGCGTTTTCGAGCACCATCGAAAGCGATGCCGCGCCGCTCAACCACCTGATTGCCGATGTGCTTTCCGCAGCACCCGACACACGCTGCTTCCGCGACCCCACGCGCGGTGGCCTGGCCTCGACGCTCAACGAGTTTGCGCAGGCCAGCGGCGTTGCCATGGAGGTCGACGAGGATGCCGTGCCCGTGCGTCCCGACGTGCAGGCCGCCTGCGAGATGCTCGGCTACGATGTGCTGCAGGTGGCAAACGAGGGCAAGATGGTTGCCGTCGTGCCGGCCGAACAAGCCGATGCGGCGCTGGCCGCCATGCGCGCCGCCCGCTACGGCGAGAACGCCGCGATTATCGGCCGCGTGCTGCCACTTGGATCGGACGCTCGACCCGCCGTGCGCGTACGTACCGGCTGGGGCTCGACCCGCATCCTCGACATGCTCGTAGGAGAGCAGCTGCCGAGAATTTGCTAGGGCGAAACCACACGGTCGGCGCGATGCGGCCTGATACCCCTGGAGATGTTCAGATTCCAAGCACGCCCAACGCGGAAGCCCAGTATTATGGGGTGCGTTTTAAACCCAATGACGGGAGTTTTTATGGCAGCAGCTTTTTTCCCATGTGATCTTTGACCTGGACGGCACCATCCTCAACACGCTCGAGGACCTGGCGGCCGCCGGCAACCATACCTGCGAGGCGCACGGCTGGCCCACGTTTGCCGTTGACGAGTACCGCTACAAGGTGGGAAACGGCATGCTCAAGCTGGTTGAGCGCTTTATGCCTGCCGAGTATGCGGGCGACGGCCGCATGTTTGAGCAGACGCTTGCCGAGTTTAGGGTTTACTACGGCGAGCACAAGGAGGACCACACCGCCCCCTATGCCGGCACAATCGAGATGCTCGACCGCCTGCGTGCCGCGGGCGTGCAGCTTGCCGTGCTCACCAACAAGGACCACGTCTCGGCGGCTCCGCTTATCGAGAAGTATTTTGGTTCCGAGCGCTTTGCGCTGGTACAAGGCCGTGTCGATGCGTTTCCGCCCAAGCCCGAAGCACCCGTCACGCTACATGTGATGGAGGAGCTAGGCGCCGATCCGTCGACCACGCTCTATGTGGGCGATTCCAATGTCGATATCCTGACCGGTCACAACGCCGGCCTTAAGAGTGCGGGCGTCAGCTGGGGCTTCCGCGGCCGCGCAGAGCTGGAAGCCGCCGGCGCCGACTACGTGGTGGACACCCAGGACGAGCTCGCAGCGCTGATCCTGGGCGAGTAACGAGCGACACTGCTTAACGCAGCTGCGACAATTCTTCCGCGCGGAAAGCGCATCCCGTTTTGGAGCTCCGGAATGGGATGCGCTTTCCGTTTGAGGCGCATCAGGGAAACCGCATCCCACTTCAGAGCAATATTCCGGGTCGCAGTTTCCGCAACCCACCCCATCCGGAAAATGCGACCCACTATTCGGCCAAAAACCGGGTCGCGGTTTCCCAAGCGCTCGATGCAACGCCGGCACAAGGAGTGTCCCCAACTGCCGGCAGAAAAGGAACGTCCCCAACTGCCGCCTTCCCAATGACTACTTCAGCGATGGCAACGTCGCAGGTAAAAGTGCCACTTTAAGCCAACCAAGGGAACGACGTTGTTTTGGCAACGACAGACACTATGACCCAATCCGAGGGCACTAAAAAGATAGGA
>CABSYH010000130.1:0-5592 GCA_902481965.1 uncultured Collinsella sp. | reverse complement strand
CTACACTTGAAAAGTGTGAACATAAAAACATTTTCATCAATATTCTCCTTTATATATAAATTCTTATTTGTTGAACTAAGCCGTGTATACCATACTCACCAATGAAAGAACGCCCTGATATAGCGTAATTTGCTGTTTTCCTGCGTACGTGCGTACACACTCCACAGGAATTCTAAGGGCCCTGCCCCCTTAGCACACGGACTTTGGAACAAAGTCTAGTGTGTTACGCCTTGCCAGAGGTGTACAGGCTCCCGGTACGCACGTACGCAGCAATTGCCATCAATGCGCCATATAAGTGGCGATCAAGTTCGCATAAAGCGACCTTGGTTCCGCAAAACAAAAGGCAGGATACCATCACCACGATGGTACTCTGCCTCTGTTCGTTTCTGTTTACCGTTCCGATTGGTCCTTCCGCAGAATTACCGATAAACAAAAAACGTACCCGGACCCTTTCTCGTATAGAATCGGGTTCGAGTGCGAACTGAATGTTGGAGCAATAAAAAACCACCACAAAGGTGCCTGTCCCCTTTGTGGTGGTTTTGGGTTAGAGCTAGAGGGTGTGGCCGTAGGCGTTTGCGGCCTTGATGGCGGCGGCGAACTTTTCGTCGGTGAAGGGCTCCGGGTTGCCTTGCTTCCACTCGTTGGTGGCGTGCGCGTACTCGCACAGGGCCGGGATATCGGACTCGGTAAGCCCGACCTGCTCAAGCGTTACGGGTAGCCCCATCTGCTTGTTGAAGGCAGCATAGCGCTTAAGGTTCTCGGTGTCGTCCGTGTAGGCGAACAACACCAGCACGCCCAGGCTTACGACTTCGCCGTGCAGGTAGGTGCCCTCACGCGGAATGCTGCAGGTGGCGTTGTAGAACGCGTGCGCCACGCTCGAGTTGTAGTAGTAATCGTTCTGGTTGGTCAGGTTCGAGACATAGCCCGTGTTGACCACGATGTCGAGCGCGATCTGCTTGACGGCCTCGCTCGACAGGTCCTGGCGCACGTCCTCTAGACCCTGGACGCCATAGGTAAACAGCGGCTCGGAGCAGGTGTGGGCGAGCGCCAGGCCAAGACCGGCGGTGTGCTCCAAATTACCGGCGCTCGTTGCGTACTCGACCTCGGGCTGCTTGGACAGGGCATCGCCCACGCCGGCCCAGAAGTACTCCGCCGGAGCCTCGGCGATGATCTTGGGGTTGATGAAGATGTGCGCCGGTCGGTTGGGGTACGAATAGCCCTCGAGCGAGCCGTCGTCGTTGTACACGACGGCAATGGCGGTCGCGGCGGAGCAGTTGGAACAGATCGTCGGGAAAGTGAAGACGATCTTCTTGAGCTCGATGGCCGCCGTCTTGACGGTGTCGAGCGCCTTGCCGCCGCCGCAGGCGATAAGAACATCAGCCTCCTGGCAGGCAAGGGAGTTCACGACCTTGGCGATATTGGCACGCGTACTGTTGGTGCCATAGACGCGCGTCTCCAGAATTTCGACATCGGTACCTTCAAGCGCCGCCTCGATGCCCGGCAGCGCTGCAGCCAGGGCTCGCTTGCCGCCAATGATGGCGACCTTCTTTGCGCCGTACTCCGCCAGTGCGGCGGGCAGCTCGGTAAAGCAATCCTCGCCAACGGTGTAGTCGCTCATTCCAATCGTGCGCATAGCAACCTTCTTTCGCTCGATAAAGTGCTTACAGGTATTTTGCTCTAAGAGAAGGTCGATGGCCGCAAGAAATTTCGAACGTATAAAACCAGTGTTGAGGGTTTTTCGCCGGCGCGGAACGTGCTAGCATACTCCGCATAAGCGTTGATGGGGACGAGTAGTCGGCCGTCCGCATGCTACAGAGAGCGGGGAGCGCTGAGATCCCGTGCATGCGACCGATGAAAATCACCCCGGAGCTGCGGTCCCAACGGACGCGCCGCATGGGCACGTCTTAGTAGATATCGCCGAGATGGTCGTCGATACAGGCCAGCCGAGTAACGGATGCGAGCGCGCGATTACGCGGGCGAGGGCATCTAAGCTGGGTGGTTAAGCGAAGAGCTTTTGCGGGCGTACGGCCCGTTTTGTGGCGCTTCGTCCCAGCTTGTAGGGACGGGCGCTTTTTTGGTGCCCAACGGGCGTGCGCGCCCACGACATGAAAGGGGTACCGTGGCAAACGAGTACAAGCAGACGATGAATCTGCCCAAGACCGGTTTTCCCATGCGTGCCGGTCTTTCCAAGTCCGAGCCCAAGCGACTCAAGGACTGGCAGGACAACAAGGTCTACGAGCAGGTTCTGAAGAAGAACGAGGGTCACAAGAAGTTCGTGCTGCACGACGGCCCTCCGTACGCCAACGGTCCGATCCACATCGGCCATGCCATGAACAAGATCTCCAAGGACATGATCGACCGCTACTGGATGATGCAGGGCTATGAGGTTCCCTATGTCCCCGGTTGGGACTGCCACGGCCAGCCGATCGAGCACAAGGTCGAGGAAAAGCTCGGCACCGAGAAGTTCAACCAGACCCCCACGGCCAAGATCCGTGAGCTCTGCAACGAGTTCGCTGTCGAGAACATCGAGCTGCAGAAGGCCGGTTTCCGTCGTCTGGGCGTGCTCGGCGACTGGGACAACCCCTACCTGACGCTCTATCACCAGCATGATGCTGCCGACATCGAGGTCTTCAAGGCCATGTTCGATAAAGGCATGATCTATCGCGGCCACAAGCCGGTTCACTGGTGCAAGCACTGCCACACCGCACTCGCCGAGGCCGAGATCGAGTACTCCGACGAGACGAGCCCGTCCATTTTCGTGCGCTTCGAGATGACCTCCAAGCCCGCCGGCCTTGAGAGCTTCGACGGCCCGGTCGACTTTATCATTTGGACGACCACGCCGTGGACCATCCCCTCCGACCAGGCAGTTTCCCTTAAGCCCGGCGCTGCCTATGTCGCCGTTGAGCACGAGGGTCGTGCCGAGGTCATGCTCGAGGACCTGGCCCCCAAGTGCTGCGAGGAGTTTGGCTGGGAGTACACCCCGGTCATGGTCGACGGCAAGCCCTATGTGGTTCCCGCCGAGACCTTCCACCACATCCACTACAAGCAGCCGATCTTTGACGGTGTTGAGGGGGTGGCGCTGCTGGCCGATTACGTCGGTGTCGACGACGGTACCGGTATCGTCCACAACTCGCCCGGCCATGGCGTCGACGACTACTTTGCCTGCCTCAAGGAGGGCATCACCGATATCTGCATGCCGGTCGATGACGACGGTAAGTTCTACACCGGCGAGGAGTTTGGTACCGGTGGCCCCTTCAGCGGTATGGATACCGATGAGGCCAACCCGCACATCATCGAGTTCCTGCGCGAGCGCGGCACCCTGGTCCTCGAGAAGAAGATCACGCACAGCTATCCGCACTGCTGGCGCTGCAAGCACCCGGTGCTCTTCCGTGCTACCGACCAGTGGTTTGTCTCGATGGACAAGACCGGCTTGCGTGAGCAGGCTGGCAAGGAGGTCCGTGAGAACGTCAAGTGGTATCCGGCCCATGCCGCCAACCGCATCGGCGCCATGGTCGAGCAGCGTCCCGACTGGTGCATCAGCCGCCAGCGCAACTGGGGTGTGCCTATCCCCAGCTACACCTGCGCCGACTGCGGCGAGAAGGTCATGAACGACGCCACGCTCGACGCCGTCATCAAGCTCTTCCACGAGAAGGGCTCCGACGCCTGGTTCACCGACGCTCCCGAGAGCTACCTGGGCGAGGCTTGCGTTTGCCCCAAGTGCGGCGGCCATCACCTCAAGGCCGATAAGGACATCCTCGACGTGTGGTGGGACTCCGGCGTTTCCTGGAAGGCCGTCTGCGAGTACCGCCCCGAGCTGGAGTACCCGGCGGACGTGTATCTCGAGGGCTCCGACCAGCATCGTGGTTGGTTCCAGAGCTCGCTGCTCACCTCGGTGGGTGCCAACGGCCACGCTCCGTACAAGGCGGTCGTCTCGCAGGGCTTCACGCTCGACGGCCAGGGTCGCAAGATGTCCAAGTCGCTCGGCAACGTCATCGACCCCAATAAGGTCTGCGACGAGATGGGCGCCGACATCATCCGTCTGTGGGTCGCCTCGGTCGATACCAGCTCCGACGTCTCCATCGACCACGAGATCCTTGCCCGTACGTCCGATGCCTACCGTCGTTTCCGCAACACGCTGCGCTTCCTGCTCTCCGAGCTCGAGGGTCAGTTTGAGCCTGAGACCGACGGCGTCGCCTTTGCCGACCTGCTGCCGCTCGACAAGCTCATGGTTGCCCGCCTGACCCAGGTCCAGGCCGAGGTCGATGATGCCTACGCCAGCTACGAGTTCCCGCGCGCCTACCGCGCACTCTACGACTTCGTGGTTACCGAGCTTTCCAACGTGTACCTCGACGCCCTGAAGGACCGTCTGTACTGCGACAAGCCCGGCTCGCTTGAGCGCCGCAGCGCCCAGACCGTGCTTGCCGAGCTCTTCTCGATGCTCATGCGCGACCTGCAGCCGATCCTGTCCTACACGGTTGACGAGGCCATGGCCTATGCGCCCGCCGGCTGCGTCGACCACCAGAAGTACGCCGCGCTGCTCGATTGGTACAAGTCGCCCATCACGGTCGACGAGGCCAATGAGTTTGAGGGCGTGCTCGAGGCTTCGCTCGAGCTCCGTAGCGCCGTGACCAAGGCCCTTGAGGATGCCCGCTCCGCCTGTACCTTCACCAAGAGCCAGCAGGTTCGCGTCAAGGCGGTCGTTCCTGCCGAGATGTACGCGCTGCTGACCGGCGACAAGGCGGTCGACCTGGCCGAGTTCTACATCGTCTCCGATGTTGAGCTGACCCAGGGCGAGGAGCTCTCCGTTGCCATCGAGGCTGCCGAGGGCGAGTGCTGCGACCGTTGCTGGAACTACCGCACCACCGTCGGCGAGTACAACGGCCACGCGCATATTTGCAAGCGCTGCGCCGACGCTTTGTAGGTTACGGCGTTCGTAGAACGCCGTAACCTACCGACGCTGCAAACGCCCCTAAGCGGCAATCTGACGTTCAATCGTCGGTCGCGTACCAAAGTACGCTTCCCTCCTCTTTCACGTCACCTTGCTCGCTTAGAGGCGTTTTCGCTGTTGGCGACGGTAATGCGGCGTTTCTATTGTTTAGTTGTTGGGGACGTTCTTAAACGACTAGTCAAACAAGAACGTCCCTAATGACTACCTGTGTCACATTCAAGCGGCATTCTGTTTTTGGAATGCCGCTTTCGTTTTTAGCTGGTTATTTCGCTTGCGTTGGTGGATATGTCGTGCGTTCTGCGTATGGCAATATAAGATGGTTCTTTGCATTAAACGTAATTCGATGATCTTGAGGGTAGGGGATTGATTTGGGTCGTACTGGGGATATGACGCCGCCTTTGCGTTGGCGGTTAGGTGTTGCTGGTGGGGTGGCGCTGGTTGTGCTGCTTGTTGACCAGCTGACCAAGCTTGCGGTTCGTGCCGTGGGCGAAGCTTTGCATGTGACTGTCGTCCCCGGTGTCATCGACTTTATGTTTGTCCGCAATATCGGCGCTGCCTTTAGTATGGGTGAGGGGCATGGCATCGCGTTTGCCGTGCTGGCGCTGTCTCTTATACACATCTCCGAGCCCACGAGACGTAGAGGA
>CABSYH010000129.1:0-5644 GCA_902481965.1 uncultured Collinsella sp. | reverse complement strand
TATTCGTCGGCAGCGTCAGATGTGTATAAGAGACAGCTCTTAGCATGTACAAATCCTTACTGGATGTTGTCGCGGATGCCCAGAGCCTTGATGAGCTCACGGTACTCGACGATGTCGTTCTTCTTGATGTAGGAGAGAAGACGACGACGACGGCCGACGAGCATGAGCAGGCCACGACGGGTGTGGAAGTCCTTCTGGTGGGACTTCATGTGCTCGGTCAGCTCCTTGATGCGCTCGGACAGGATGGCGACCTGAACCTTGGGGTTGCCGGTGTCGACCGGGGTGTTACCGAACTGGGCAGTCAGCTCCGCCTTGCGCTCTTTGGAAACAGTCATTGTTTCACCTTTCGTTTCTTGTCGCCCTCGGGCGACGCTATTCGCCTCGGACTGGGAAGCCGCCGGTGGAACGAGCATCCAAGATCGAGGTACCAACAGGTCGGTATGTTACCACAAGCAGCCCGCGCCTGCGCATCATCACCGACCCAACATGAATTCCATCGCACGGAGGCGCTGATCGGTGTGCGTCGCAGCCCAAACATGCGAAAGCCCCAACAAAAAGGCAGCGGTATGGGGATCGACCCTCTCGGCCATGAGTGCATCGAAGGTCATGGACATGAGGGCGCGCAGCCACGCGACCTCACCGGTCGACACCAACTCGGCACCCGGAACGCTCGACGCGCACGACCCGCACAGAAGACCGCCCGCCCGGGGCGAAAAATACGACAGCATGGGGTCTCCGCACAGCACGCAGGCAGAAAAATCGGGTCGATAGCCAACGTGCGACAGCAGCTTAAAGACATATGCCGCCACAAGCAGATCCATATGCGCCGTGTCGAGCCCGCTGCCCACCAGGGCAAGCGCTCGCTGTGTTATGGCAAAGGTAAACGGGTCCTCGGCGTCCTCGAACGAGCACACACGCGCAACCTCGGCGATCGCGCTTGCGGCGCAGGTCGTCTCGTAATCGGGCGCAGCGCCGAGCGGCGCCTCCATAAGCTCAGCCTGGGAAACCACGTCGAGCGACCGTCCATGCGCGAGCAGCATATCGACGGTACAGAACAGCTCGCAGCGGGCCGCAAGGCGACCGCCAGGCTTACGTGCGCCCTTAGCCACAGCGCGCACCTGCCGCCCCCGTTCGTCAAGCATCGTCAGGATCAGGTCCGTCTCTTTGAGCTTGGTCTTGTCGAGGACGAGCACCTTCGTGCGATATGTGCGAGAACCTGCCATGCGCGCCGCGCGTCCTTAGTCCTCGGCGTTGTAGCCAAAACGGCGAATTTGGGCCTCGTCGTCGCGCCAGCCGGCCTTGACCTTCACGTCCAGCTCCAAAAAGACCTGAGTGCCAAAGATACGCTCAAGGTCACGACGGGCATCGATGCCGATATGCTTAATCATCTCGCCGCCCTTGCCGATGATGATGCCCTTCTGCCCCTCGCGCTCGACGTAAATGGTGGCGTGCACGCGCAGCACCTTCTTGGTCTGCTCGAGCGCATCGCAAATCACGCCAACGGAGTGCGGGATCTCATCACGAGTGCGGCGCAAGACCTTCTCGCGCACAAACTCGGCAACGAGCGTCTCGTCGGAAGCGTCGGTGCCCATGTCCTCGGGGAACCAACGCGGACCCTCGGGCAAAAAGTGCGCAACGGTCTCGATGAAGGCATCGACGTTGAAGTTCTTGACCGACGACGTCACGATCTCATCATCATATTCCATGAGCTCATGGGCTGCCTTAAGCTGTTCCATGACCTGTGCGGGGTCGGCCTCATCGGCCTTGGTGAGCACCAGGACCTTCTTGGAACGGGCGTTTTTGACGCGCTCGGCAACCCAGGCGTCTCCCCTGCCGATCGGCTTGGTGGCATCAATCAAAAACGCGACGACGTCGACATCGTTCAGTTCGAACAACGCGCTCTTGTTCAGCTCGGACCCCAGGCCGTCCTTGGGCTTGTGGATACCCGGGGTATCGACAAAGACCAGCTGGTAACCGGGGCGGTTGACGACGGCGCGCATGCGGCGGCGGGTCGTCTGGGCCACCGGCGAGGTGATGGCGACCTTTTTGCCATAGCAGGCGTTGAGTAGCGTGGACTTGCCGGCGTTGGGGCGGCCGACCAGGGCCACGAAGCCGCTGCGGAAACCGGGCTCAACGTCGCCAAAGCCCACGAGGCTATCGTCCTCGTCGCACAGGGCGTCGAGTTCCTCGTCGCTCATGCCCTCAAACGGGTCGAACTCCTCGATCTCCTCGTATGCCTCGGCCGCTTCGGTATCCACCGCATCCAGGGACTCGTCATCCAGAGTTTCATCGATAGGCTGCATAGTGTCGGACATGGAAATCCCTTTCTAAATAAAGTCGAGTGCGTGGGCAAATACCAGCAATCCCACAATCGCGGCGGTGATGGAAAGTACGTATACGGAGGCGGCGGCGATATCTTTCGCACGCTTTGCCAGAGGATGGAGCTCCTGGGTCGCCAGGTCGACGATCGCCTCCATGGCGGTGTTGCACAGCTCGCCGTGAATCACCAGGCCACAGCAGATGATAACCGTGGCCCATTCGGCAATATCGAGCCCCACGATGCAGCCGGCAATGACGGTGCACACGCCTGCCGCGAGCATAACCTTGATGTTGCGCTCGGTCTTGACGGCGGTGACGAAACCCTCCATGGCATAGGAGAACGACTTTAAGAAGGACGGATGGTCCTTGTTCGATCCGGGAATCATAAACGGCTCCTAGTCGTGGGCGTGGTTGGTGATGGGGCCGACGTGGACCAGCTTGGGGTCCTCGCCGCGCTCGAGCGCCAGATCGCGCAGGATGGCGTCCTCGCGGGCCTCCATGACCTCGGCCTCGTCATCCTCGATATGGTCATACCCCAGCAGGTGCAGCATGCCATGAACTAGCATCAGGCGACACTCGTCGGCAGGGCTATTGCCAAAGCCGGGGGCCTGACGGGCAATGACCCGCGGGGCCAAGATGATATCGCCGAGCTCGAGCGTCTCGTCGGCGGGAATATCCTCGTCAAAGGCCGAGTCGCATTCAAACGAGAGGACATCGGTGGTGCGGTCGATACCGCGCCACTCGTGATTGAGCTCGTGCATCTCGTCCTCGTCGACATACGAAAGGGAAATCTCGACTTCACGCTTAACGCCCTCGGCGGCAAGCACGACCTCGCAGATGTGCTCTACCTCCTGCGCGTCGAGCAGCGTATCGAGCTCGGCATCGTTGCTGATCAATACACTCAACGGGACTCCTTTCGGTCACGTACGCGTTTCTCGCGCACATCATCATAAGCATCGTATGCCTCGACGATACGCCCCACCAAGGCATGACGCACCACGTCGGCACGCTCGAGGTGCGAAAATGCGACATCGTCGACTCGGCATAAAATCTGCTCGACGTCGGCAAGACCGCCGCGACGACCTACCAGGTCACGTTGGCTCAGGTCGCCGGTAATCACAAACTTGGAATTAAAGCCCAGGCGCGTCAGGAACATCTTCATCTGCTCGGGCGTGGTATTTTGCGCCTCGTCGAGCACCACGAAGGCATCGCTCAGCGTGCGGCCGCGCATGTAGGCAAGCGGGGCGATCTCGATCACACCACGCTCCATAAGCTCGTCGGTACGCTCACGATCCATCATGTCAAAAAGGGCGTCGTAGAGCGGACGCATATAGGGATCGATCTTTTCCTCGAGGGTACCGGGCAAAAAGCCCAGGTTCTCCCCCGCCTCGACAACCGGACGCGTCAAGATCAGACGGCCCACCTGGTGACGCTTGAGCGCGGCAACGGCGAGCGCCATGGCCAAATAGGTCTTACCGGTACCGGCAGGACCCAGGCCAAACGTGATGGTATGCGAGCGGATGGCATCCACGTAGCGCTTTTGGCCGAGCGTCTTGGGGCGAATGGCGCGACCGCGATACGAAAGCAGCACATCATCGCGAAGCGACGTAGCCTCATGCTCACCGTCGCGCAAGACGGCCAGGCAGCGAGAGACATCGTCGACAGACAGTGTGCGTCCGGCGGCCGCCTCGCGAAAAGTATGCTCGAAAAAGCGCGCCACGAGCTCGACCTCGTCCGGGTCACCGCTCACGGCGATACTGTCGCCACGGGCGACCACGTGGGCACGAACCAAGCTCTCGAGCGCACGAAGGACGCCGTCGCCGGCACCCAAAACGCGCGAGGGGTCAATACCCCCGGGAATGGTAAGTCTAATCTTCGAGGCTTCCATGAACCTCCCTGCGTGCATGGACCAAGCCGGAATCATCGACTCCGATGATAGCAACATCGAGCAGGCACGGGGCTGTGAGTCCACAGGTATCGTCAAGACGGGCATGATGGAACGAACCGAGCGTCAGGTTGTCGCCATACTCGAGCACGGCGCGCTCGACGGTGCCCACGCGACGGCGAGCGTCGGCAATGGCAAACTCCTGTGCCGCGGCTCGCATACGACGACTGCGATCGGCCATAACCTCGGGCGGCACCTGGTCGGGCATATCGGCAGCAAGGGTACCGGGACGCTTGCTGTAGCGGAACACGTGCATACGCGAGAAGCCCACACGGCGGCACAGCGCCAGCGACTCCTCAAACTCCTCGTCCGTCTCGCCGGGAAAACCGACGATGACATCACATGAAAGAGACGCCTGAGGCAAGTTGGTGCGAATCATGTGCACCGTCTCCTCAAAGGCCTCGGCGCTATAGGGACGGCCCATGCGATGCAGTGTCCTGGTGCAGCCGGACTGCACGGGCAGGTGTAAAAACGGGGCGATGCGCTTCGGATAGCGCGCCATGACCTTAAGCAGGGACTCAGAGATATCCATGGGCTCGACCGAGGAAATGCGCACATGCGGAATGGACGTGCGCTCCATGATCGCCTCGAGCAGCTCATCGATCTCGACGTGTTCATCAGTCGCGCTCTTGCCATCGTAGGCGCCCAGGTTCACGCCCGTCAGCACTACCTCGGGCACGCCGGCCTCCTGGGCCTCGCGAACCTGCTCGAGTACGGACTCGACCGGCACGGAGCGCTCGGGGCCGCGGGCCTTCCATACAATGCAATAGGTGCAACGATGGTTGCAGCCGTCCTGGATCTTCACGCCCAGACGCGAGCGACCGAGCGCGTCGACCACCTCGCCGTCACTGCAGGCGGGAACGTCATCGGACTCAACGCCCAGCACCTCACAGACGCGTTCGGCGACATCGATCTTGGACGGCTCGGCGATCACGCGGTCCGAAAGCTCCAGCAGCTCCTCGGGGTGCAGATTGACTACGCATCCGGTCACGACCACATAGGGCTCGTTTGGATAGGCCAGCGCATGGCGAACGGCCTTACGGGTCTTGGCCTCGGCCTCGCCCGTAACGGCACAGGTGTTAATGACGATCAGCTCAGCATCCTGAGGCTCCACCATCGCAAAGCCCAGGCGCATGAGATCGGCAGTGATACGGTCGGACTCAACCCGGTTGACGCGGCAGCCGAGGTTGACGACAGAGATATGAGGTGCGAGCACGCGGGCTCCTTAATCGAGGATGTCGTCGAGAGCGCTCTTGATGCGATCGGTTACCGACTTCTTACCGGATGCGACGTCATCGCCCATCTCGTCGGCAAAGGCGCGAAGCAGCTCGCGCTGCTTGTTGGAAAGGTTCGTGGGGACGACCACGCGCATCTGAACGA
>CABSYH010000128.1:0-5707 GCA_902481965.1 uncultured Collinsella sp. | reverse complement strand
TGATATGTAAGTAGTTCTTACCACCGGCGATACATCCGCCTACAAACTCGCCGTCGTTTTGGAAGTCGAGCGTAAACAGCGGCTTCTTCTCACGCATTTCACGGATAAAGTGATACATGTGCTCGCGCTGCTCGGGCGTGGGCATGAGCTCGGGGGTTGCATTGCGGCCAACCGGCATAAAGTGGAAGTACCAGCAGAAGAGTGCTCCCTCGCCGATCATCCAGTCCATGTTCTCCTCGGTAGCAACCGTATCGGCATTGGCGCTGGTCCAACAGGTGGAGATACCAAATGGCAAGTCGCGCTCGCGCAGGAGTTTCATGGCGTGCTCGATCTTTGCGTAGGTACCTTCGCCGCGACGGGCGTCGGTTGTGTGCTCATTGCCCTCGGCGCTGATGGCGGGGACAAAATTACCTACGCGAATCATGTCGTCACAGAAGGCTTCGTCGATCAGCGTGGAGTTGGTAAAGCAGAGAAACACGCAGTCCTGATGTTTTTCGCAAATTCTGATCAGGTCGTGCTTGCGGACGAGCGGCTCGCCGCCGGTATAGATGTAGATATGCGTACCGAGCTCTTTGCCCTGCGTAACGATAGAGTCGATGTCTTCGAACGAGAGATTCTGCTTGTAGCCGTACTCGGCGGCCCAGCAGCCCGTGCAATGCAGGTTGCAGGCGCTCGTGGGATCGAGCAGGATGGCCCACGGAACGTTGCACTGGTACTTTTCGCGGTTCTTTTCCTGCTCTGGCCAAGCAAGCAGGTTGGCGTCGACAATGAGGGTCTTAAGCAGTTTGGTTCGCATCTGGGGATTAAGGCTGAACACACGCATGATCAGGTCATACCAATTGCCGCGGCTCTTGATGACATTGGTGAATGCCTCTCGCTGTACAGGAAATACGCGATTGGGGACCAGCTTGTTCACGAGGTCCATGATTTTGTCGATGTTTTCTTGCGGGTTGTCGTCGAGATACTCGATGAGCTTGTTAAGCGCTGCACGCTCTGCTGACTGTGTAAGCGACATGGGTATATCCTTTCATGTGTGCTTAATGTGTGATAATACCCACTTGTAGATTAAACGAAGTCTAAAGATTTGGAATGTGTCTATTCAACGAATCAATTTGATTTGGGGTGAAGCGTTATAGCGGACGCTCTCTAAGTTGCGGTGAAATAGTGTCAGATGGGGATGCGGACGATTTCTTGGGCCGCGCCTAGGCGTATCCATTGGAATCCTCCGATGCGCCTTCGCACGCTTGCATGACCTCGATACCATGCGATCGTGCGAACTTGACGAGCTCTGCGTTGCGGGCGTTTATGGTGCCGAAGGCAGCGGGGCACACGATAAGGCGCGCGCAGTGGACGAGGAGCTCTTTGGCGCGGGCTATGGTTTTATCCCCGATCGGCTCGAAGGCGCGCTCGGCCACGCATTCCGTCGCCAGGTCGCGCGCGAGCTCGCAGTCGATGTCCCCTTCGTGCAGAATGCCCGCGTAGAACGCCTTGCCCTGCCGGATGAGCTGGCGAAACACAGCTGACCCCGTACCTGCGCCGGCGATGACGAACGTGTGCGCATCGCCGTGTGGGCGCCCAATTTCCACGCTGCCGAAGTGCTCGTTGAAGGTGCCATGTTGAAGGCCGTAGAGCTCGCCAAT
This sequence comes from uncultured Collinsella sp., assembly GCA_902481965.1. Lineage (GTDB taxonomy): Bacteria > Actinomycetota > Coriobacteriia > Coriobacteriales > Coriobacteriaceae > Collinsella. Next base: position 4,067 of record CABSYH010000128.1, on the reverse strand, counting down.
CGTCTCGCGCGTGAATATGTCCTCGGGTGCGCCGGCGCGGAAGACCCGACCGTCCTTCACGCAAATCACCTTGTCGGCGCTTTTCTGCGCGAGCTCGAGTTCGTGGATGGACATGATGACAGCCACATTCCGCGATTTCGCAAGGTGGCGAAGTATTCGCAGCAGGTCGATCTGGTAGCGGATATCGAGATACGATGTGGGCTCGTCGAGCACGAGCACACGCGGATCCTGCGCGATGGCGCGTGCGAGCATGACGCGCTGGCGTTGCCCGTCGCTTATCTGCATGAAGTCGCGCTCGGCGAGCTCTTCCACATGTGCGGTTTTCATGGCCTCGTCGACCCGACTATGGTCGTCAGGCGAAAGTGTTCCCATTCGCCCGGTGTAGGGATGCCTTCCCGCCTCTACGATATCGCGGCAGGTGAGGAGCTCGGTCCGGGGTCGATCTGTCAGCATAACGGCAAGGTTCCTTGCGAATTCCGCCGTCTTCCATCGGGAAATCTCCCGCCCGTCGAGCTCGACCGCGCCGGCAAGCGGTGCCAGATGGCGCGTGATGGTTTTCAAGATGGTCGACTTGCCCGAGCCGTTCGGCCCGATGAGCGCCACGACGTCGCCCGCGCGAACCTCCAGATCGACGCCTTCGACTACGACCTTCTTGTCGTAGCCCGCCGACAGGTCGCTTATGCGGAAAAGCGGCGCTCCGTCAGCCTGCGTTTCGACCGGGGTTTCGAGGTTCGACTCCGCTCGGAGGAGGCGTTCCGCGTGCAGTTCCGCACGAGCCGAAAGTGCCTTCTGGCGCTTTCGTGCGAGCTTAGGACTGTCTAAGCACGGAATGTCCCTTCCGAGCGTTTTGGGCTGCGGCACGAATTTCCCCATCTACCTCACCCGCTTCTTCAACATGAGTGCGATAACCACCGGCGCGCCGAAGATGGCGGTCACGGCGCTGATGGAAAGCTCGACGGGGGAGAACAGCGTGCGCGCGATCAAATCGCAGCCCGCGCAGAAGATGGCGCCTCCCAAGAAGCACGCAGGAATCACGCGGATGGGCTTCGACGACTTCAGCGCCGACTTAACGAGATGCGGAACCGCGATGCCTACGAACGACACCGGACCAGCGAACGCGGTCACGCAGGCGGAGAGCATGCTCGCTAGAAGGACGAGCACCACGCGGAAGCGTGCGACGTTCACGCCGACGCTTTTCGCGTAGGCTTCTCCCAGCTGGAAGGCGGAAAGGGGCTTCGATATCGCGAATACGCATGCGCTCACGGTGATCACCACGACCGCGATGACCGCGATGTCGTCCCAGCTCGAACCCGAGAAGCTACCCAAAGACCAGTTGTGCAGGTTCACGATGGACTGGTCGTCGGCGAAGGCGATGAGAAAGTTCGTCGCCGCCGAGCAGATGTATCCCACCATGACGCCCGCCACGATGAGCATGGCCATGGAACTTATGCGCCGTGCGATGAGGAGCACGAAGCCGATGGTGATAAGCGATCCCAGAAACGCTGCGGCCACCATGGCCGGCGAGGACATGGCCTGGTTCGCGCCCAGAAGCACGATCATCGTAAGCGCGACGACGAACTTTGCGCCCGAGGAGACGCCCAAGATGAACGGGTCGGCGATGGGGTTGTTGAAAAACGTCTGCAGCAGGAACCCGGAGAGCGAAAGTGCCCCGCCGAGAAGCACGGCTGAAAGCACGCGCGGCAGGCGAATCTCCCAGATGACTTGGCTTTCCATGGAATTGGCCGCGCCGCCCGAAAGGATGCCGGGGATGTGGTCTGCGGGCACGAGCACGCTCCCGATGCACAGGTTGGCCCCGACGAGCACGATGAGGACAACAGCGAGCAGCGCCGTCACGACGCGACACCGTGCGACGCGCCCCGATTCGTCGTATGCCATGGAAAGTCGGCTTCTCATGGTGCTAGCCGAGCTTCCTCAGATAATGGAAGTCGCTCGCGTCATCGCCGGTGAACGCCCCGTGCAGCTCGTCGATAATGTCGGCGGTAGAAGTCATCTGCTGGTACATGTCGGCGCTTGTGACCCAGACGTTGCCGTTCTTCACGGCTTTGAACTGCGACAATAGCGCGTTTTTGCTTACGAAGTCGTTTAAGGTGGCAACCGATTCGTCGATGGTGCCGTTGTAGACGATGATGTCGGCATCCTTCGCCGTCGCGTAGAAGCGCTCCATTTCGAGCGTTACTGACGAACCTGACGTCGACGCCGTCTGCGCGTCATCGAGCGCGTAGTTGCCGCCTGCAAGCTCGATCATCTGCGCCACGTAGTCGCCCGCCCGCCGCGTGACGGCGGCCCCGTTCGAGTTAATGTAGAAATACGCCACGGTTTTACCTGACGACGCAAGCCTCGACGTTTGCTCGACGCGGGCCTTCTGCTCGTTGAACAGGTGCGCGGCCTCGTCTTCCTTGTCGAACAGGACGCCGAAAAGCTTAATCCACTCGACGCGCCCGAGTGCTTCGGGCTCGCTCGACGACTGTTCGGTGAGCACGACGAGTCCGAGCTTCTGCAGCTTTTCCTTCACATCGGGCGTGTGGTTGATCATAGTGTTCTCGATGGCGAGCGTGCAGCCCGAGGCCGATATTCGCTCGTAGTCGGGCGCGCTGTACTTGCCGCCGTAGGCGATCGCCCCACTTTCGAGCGCGCTTTTGAAGCCCGCGACCGAGCAATCGTCGGCCTTCGTGCCCGACATGATGATATTGTCGTTCGCATCGAGCGCGTCGACCAGGCACATCGTCGCCGACGACACGAGGTACACCTTGTTGGCGGGACGCCTTATGACCGCGATGTCGGAGCTCAACCCATCAGGTACCTTTGCATCTTGCGGTACCACGAGGAAGCGCTCCCCGTTCGAAATGCAGATAAGCCGCAGGCCGCCTTCGTACTCGTCGACAGTGAAGTGCTCGGCGTATTCAAGCTGAAGCGCCCCCGTCGGCTCCCAGCCGCAGCCCAAATCGACGTTGTGGAAGTCGGCCGCGGCGCTTGAAGCCGTTCCCGCAGGGGAGCCGCCGCTTGCATCGTCGCCCGATTTCTCCTTCATGGTGGATGAGTCGAAGTGGAGCGTGTAGTCGATGGTGTGCGGCGTCGACATGGCGACGGTCTCGGCCGACACGGCGATGTCCTCGTCGAGCGTGACGGGTATCTCGAACGTGGAGTTGCCGCCGTCGTTTACGGGCGCGTATTCCACGCCGTTGACGGTCATTTTGTCGTAGTTCGAACTCGACCAGGTGATGGTCGCGGTGTAGGTGTCGCCATCCTTCACAATTGTGGTGGGTGAGGCGATGCTTGCGCGCCCTGACCCGCCGGAGAGCGAGACGCTCACAGTGTATTCCTGAGAGCCTGCCGTGCCACCGGTCGCGTTCGGGCTCGCACTGCACCCCGCGAAGGGAAGCGCGAACAGGGCGACGAGAACGCAGGCGATCGCGCGCACCGCGATGCTGCGACGCTTCCTGCTTTCCCCCTTGGGAAGAATCGACCGCATGGCGTTACTTCAGTGCGTCGGCGCGCAGATCGACGCCGGCGGATTCGAACACGAGCGTGCGGTCGTACCACTGCTCTTTTCTAATACTCCACGCGGCGCAGGCGGTGTCCTCGTCGAGCGCTTCAACGGGCACGTCGTAGGTGTACTTGCCTTCCGCGTTTTCCACATAGGGGATGAAGTCGGCCTCGCTCGCGGCGGCAGCCTCGTCGCCCGTGCCCATGAAGAGCTTGCCGTAGCCCGTGCCGGAAAGCGTCATCACGCAGTGCATGGAGCCGTTTTCCACGATGAGCTGGGCGTCCACAATCCTGAACATGTTCGAGCTGGAATCTACGGTGATCGGATAGGTGCCGTCGGCCACCTTGTCGGCGGTGATGGGGGCAGCGCTTGCGCCCTCGGGCGCATCGGCCGCCTGTTCGGTCTTTTCCTGGGAATCGGCATCGCTTGCCTTTGCGCTGTCGATTGAATTTCCGCCGCAGCCGGCGAGCGAGAACGCGAAAAGCGCCGCTGACAGGGCGAAGGCGAGGGTTTTCTTCAACATCTGTCTCTTATACACATCTGACGCTGCCGACGAATAGAG
>CABSYH010000127.1:0-5744 GCA_902481965.1 uncultured Collinsella sp. | reverse complement strand
GAGATTCCTCTACGTCTCGTGGGCTCGGAGATGTGTATAAGAGACAGGCTTCCTCCCCCGCTCGCTCTACACGCGCCTGGATGAGTTCTGCGGCGGCGACCCCCACATCGCAGCTTCGCTCAAGCGCACACGAACACCGATCGACATGGATATCGACAGCAAGATCGACGAGGTCGAGACGCTCGAACGCATCGCCATGTACTGGCACGACCCGGCCGATCGCGACGCCATCGCGGCGGAGCTCGACACGCTCGGAGGCATTGAGGTCACGCGTTCGTACGCCATGAATATCGAGGTCATGGGCGAGGGCGCCACCAAGGGAACGGCCCTCACGTGGCTATGCGAGCACCTGGGCGAGCGTCTCGCCGACGCCTGGGCGTTCGGTGACAACATCAACGACATCCCCATGCTGCAGGCAGCGGGCCATGGCATGGCCGTGATCAACGCCGAGCCCGAAGATCGCGAGGCCGCCGACGCCATCACCGAATACGACAACGACCACGACGGCGTCGCCCGCACCATCATGGACGCCCTCGCCTAGTCATTGGGGACGTTCTTAAACGACTAGTCACTGGGGACACTCTTCGCAAAAAGCCGCAAGGACTGTCCCCCACTGTCGGCAGAAAAGGAACGTCCCCATCTGCCGGATTAGGAGAGACTCTCCAGCACGCGACGGAGCTCCTGCTGGACGGCGTGGTCGCGGTTACAACCCACCACACGATCGGCCACCGCCTTGAGCGCGGGGCGCGCGTTTTCCATCGCGCAGCCCGTGCCGACAAAGCGAATGATCTCGTAGTCGTTCATCGAGTCGCCAAACGCCATGACCTCGTCGCGACCAATGCCGTAATGCTCCGCGAGCTGCGCGATACCCGAGGCCTTCGACACACCAGGCTGCATGGCATCGATCCACGCGTTGCCCGAAAGCGCAAAAGTAAAGAGCTGACCAAGTTCGCGCTGTAGCACGTACGCGCTGTCCATAACCGCACTGTCGTCGCAAAAGATACTCGCTTTGATGATATTTACGCTGGGATCGGGCAGCTCCCAAATGCGCTCGGCATTGGGAAGGTCCTTATCGACCTCACGCACGAACTTGCACTCGTCATCGAGCAGGAAGGACTTGGTTCGGTCAAAGAGCGCAAGATGCAGATTGGGAAACGTCCTGACGGCTTGGGCGAGCCTTCGAATCGCCAGGTGGGAATACACCTCACGGTCTACCATCTTACCGTCGGCGTAGACCTGGGCGCCGTTAGCGGCGACAAAGTCCATCTTGTCGCGAACGGGCGCAAAGAACTCGCACAGGCGATCGTAGCGACGACCTGACGATGCAGCGAAATGCACACCATGCTCGTGTAGCGCCAGAATCAGTTCGTAGGTCTCGGGAGGCACCTGGCCGTTTTCGTCAAGCAGCGTGCCGTCCATATCGGATGCAATCAGTTTAAACATAGAAAAGCTCCCTTCGGGCTTGTTGGAATCGAACGCGTATCCGATTCCAACGTACCCAAAGGGAGCTCAAATAAGACTCCGCGGGCGTAAACGTTACAAGGACCTGGCAAATAGCTCACACATGCCAGAGGCCCTACGGTCGCGGCGTCAGGCAGCCCGCCAAAGAGCGTCCCCAATGACTAGTCGTTTAAGAACGTCCCCGATGACTAGTCGGCGTAGGTGAAGGTTGTAACGTCGAACATGCCCTCGGGGCGGATGCGGAGCGTCGGGATGACCGGCAAGGGCAGGAAGATAATGCCCATGATGGGGTCGAGCGGCGGCTCAATACCCATGGCGCGCGCCTTGACCATAAAGTCGTCGTGCTGCGCGGCAACGTCCTCGGCCGCGCCCTCGCTCATAAGGCCACCGAGCGCCAGCGGAATGCGCGCCACGACCTCGCCGTTGCGCACCAGCACGTGGCCGCCCTGGCCCACGGCCTCAACGGCAGTCATCATATCCGCCGCATTGTCGCCCACCACGCACACGTTGTGCGAGTCGTGGCCGATCGTGGAGGCAATGGCACCACCGGTGATGGTGAAACCGCGCACCCAGCCGCGACCGATATGCTTGCCGACCAGGCCCAGGCCAGCGGGGCCGTCGCCATCGGCGCCCTCGGCCTGCAGCGACACGCCGCGGCCATGGCGCTCGATCAGCATAATGCGGCGCAAGTCCTCGGCGCTCTCGGGGCGGGCCATACCCGTGATAGCCATACCCGGGATCACATCGATAACGGCCTCGCCCGGCTTAAAGGCATAATCGAATACGTCGAGCGAAAGCTTCGGCAGCTTAACGGAAGCACGCAGCTCATCGGCAAGGGCCGCAACCTCGGCCATCTCGGGTGCAATCTCGCCCACAAAGGTGCCGTCCTGCGCCACCAGAGCACCGGCGGCATATACGCGATGCGGAGCCGTAGCAAACGTCAGGTCATCAAGCAACAGCAGGTCGGCGCGCTTGCCCGGGGCGATTGCGCCGCGGAGCTCGTGCGGGTCGCGGCAGCCGTGGTCCAGGCCAAATGCCTCAGCCGTGGAAAGGGACGCCATGGAGATGGCGACCACCGGGTCGACGCCGACCTCGATGGCCACGCGGCAGGCATTGTCGATCATGCCGGTCGAAAGCGCATCGGAGGGAGCGCGGTCGTCGGTCGCAAAGCAGCAGCGGCGGGCGCGCGCGGGATTCTCCAGCAGCATCGGCGATAGATTGGCCAGGTCATGGCTGCACGTACCTTCACGCAGCATCACATACATGCCGCGAGATAGCTTGTCGAGTGCCTCCTCGGGAATCGTCGACTCGTGGTCGGCGATAATGCCCGCTGCGGCATAGGCATTGAGGTCCTTACCGGCAACGAGCGGCGCGTGGCCGTCAACCTGCTTGGACGGCGTCTGGTTGGCAGCATCGATGCGAGCGCAGGTCTCGGGGTCGGCCATAAAGACGCCCGGCAGGTTCATCATTTCGCCCAGACCAAAGACATCGCCTGGATGCTCGACAAAAAACGCCTGCATATCGGCAGCCGAAATAACGGCACCGGCCTGCTCGTCGGGCAGCGCGGGCACGCACGAAGGCATCATGTACTTGATGGAGATGGGTGCGCGGCGGCCATCCTCGATCATAAAGCGCAAGCCGTCGAGACCGGCAACATTGGCAATCTCGTGGCTGTCGGCAATGGCAGTAGTAGTACCGCGCGTCGCGGCCATGCGAGCATACTCGGCGGGACGGATGTTCGAAGACTCGATATGCAGATGCCCGTCAATAAAACCGGGAGCGAGATAGCGACCCTGGCAGTCGATAACCTCGGCAGCCTCGTAGGTACCGGAGGCATCGTCGCGACCGTTGTAGAGCACGCCGACGATCACACCGTCCTTGACGGCAACGCTACCGGGCGCCACACGCTGGCCATACACGTCGACAATCTGCGCATTGGTAAACAGCGTGTCGACGGGCACGCGCCCCTCGGCAGCATCGATCACAGACCTCATGACCTCAACGGACATACATACTCCTTTAACCGTAGAAAACAGCTGCGGAGCGGACAGGCCTTCACCGCAGCAAACCAATAGCCATTGTATGCCCAAACGATGGGTCAACAATACGCCTCTCCGCTTAACGGCACACGCCGCTTGGCGCAATGGGGGCAGGTTACTTTGCACCAATGACAAGGAGTGTCCCAAAGTGCCGGCACAAAAGGAACGTCCCAAAGTGCCAACAACGGAAGCGCCGATGTTTTGGCAACGACAGCGAGCGGGCCGCATTTGAGACAAGGTGACGTGAAACGAAAGGGCGCTGACCTTCTGGTCGCGCCCTTGAAGTTGAACGTCAGATTGTCCAAATGCGGCCCGCGCAGCGTCGGCCGGTCCGCCGTTCGGTAGAACGGCGGAACTAAATTAACTTGAAACCCTTGCGCTTGCCCACGGAGAGGGTGTCACCCAGCTTGAGGGCGCTGGGATCGATGTTATAGCTCTTGGGAGCCACGGCCTTGCCATTGATCTTGACGCCGCCGCCGTCGATATCGCGCCGAGCCTGGCCGGCGCTCGCCGAAAGACCCAAGTCCTTGAGCAGGCCGGCGAGGTAGATCTGGCCCTCGTCGTTAACAGTCAGCTCAACGTGCTTCTCGGGGAAGTCGGCGAGCTGGCCCTCCTTGAACACGCGGTCGAACTCGGCCTGAGCCTCGTCGCCGGCACCGGCGCCGTGGTAGGTGTCGCACAGGTCGCGACCCAGAGCGCGCTTGAGCTCATAGGGATCGGCAGAGCCGTCGGCCAGGGCGGCGTCGATCTTGTCGACCTCGGCCGGGGTGAGCGAGCTGGCCAGACGATAGTACTTGCCGATCATCTCGTCGGGGATGGACATGGTCTTGCCGAACATGTCCTTGGGCGCGTCGGTCAGGCCGATGTAGTTGCCGTATGACTTGGACATCTTGCGCACGCCGTCGGTACCCTCGAGCAGCGGCATGGTGAGCGCGATCTGCGGCTCCATGCCCATCTTCTCCATGAGCTCACGGCCAGCGAGCAGGTTGAAGAGCTGATCGGTGCCGCCCATCTCGACGTCGGCCTTGATCTGCACGGAGTCGAAAGCCTGCATCACGGGATACAGGAACTCATGCAGGGCGATCGGCGTCTGAGACTGGTAGCGCTTGGTAAAGTCGTCGCGCTCGAGGATGCGGGCGACGGTGAACTTGGAGCACACCTGCAGCAGACCGGCCAGATCCATCGAAAGGATCCAGTCACCGTTGTGCACGATGGTGGTCTTCTCGGGATCCAGGATCTTCATGGCCTGGCTCACGTAGGTCTCGGCATTGGCCTCGATCTGCTCCTGCGAAAGCTGCGGACGGGTGGAATTCTTGCCCGAAGGGTCGCCAATCAACGCGGTACCGTTGCCGATGATGAGGGTGACGTTGTGGCCCAGGTCCTGGAACTGACGCATCTTACGCAGCGGCACGGCGTGGCCCAGGTGCAGGTCGGGGCTGGTGGGGTCGACGCCGAGCTTGATGTTGAGGGGCTCGCCCTTCTCAAGCTTCTTGCGAAGGTCGGCCTCGGGAACGATCTGCGCGGCGCCCGAGGTGATGATACGCATTTGCTCGTCAACAGACAGCATTGGGTATCCTCCTTTTGCTATAGCACCCTCGCCGAAAACGGCGGTGCTGGAAGTCCATAAACTCTCTTATGATAACAAACTGACGCGACGCGGCACCTACGACAGGAAAATCCTCGTCCTTCCGCATGCGTCAATGGCAACTGGCAGACGTGTACCGTCACGCTCGACCAGATAGCGCACCTGCCGACGACGCAAGCAGTCGCGGCAACGGACCTGTCCCGTCGCATCGGTGGCGCAGACGCCCTCGGCGGTCAGCAGGCAGTGCTCGCACACCATAAGCTCGGGACGGTTGGCATCGACCGGACCCAAGACGCCGGGTTCAGCAGCCAGCTCGGCAATACGCTCCGCATCATTGCCGAGCAACTCGGCCGGCAAGTACACCCGCCCCGCACCGATTCCGCGCAGCCAGGTAAGCGTGGCCCGATTCGCGCAGAACACCGGCGCCGCCACGTCAAACGTCACGCCCAGCTCGCGAGCGATCGCCACCTGCCCAAGGTTGCGGCAGACGATGCGCCCGGCACGCTGCATCAGTGAGCGGGTCCAGTCGGCGTCACCCGTGCGGCACACCTCGTCAAGCACCACAACGGCGTCGGACAAATCGAGTTCTCCGCGCGGGTCGGCATCCATCCTGTCTCTTATACACATCTCCGAGCCCACGAGACGTAGAGGAATCTCGT
>CABSYH010000126.1:0-5782 GCA_902481965.1 uncultured Collinsella sp. | reverse complement strand
ATTCCTCTACGTCTCGTGGGCTCGGAGATGTGTATAAGAGACAGATCGAGACCGATGTAGCCACGCATAACGGCGTGTGCGAGCGGGTTGCCGTCGCACTCGACCTCCCAGTTGCGGAAGATGAAGCTCTGGTGCGCCTGCGCGGCGTAAATGGAGTTGAGCATAACGGTGGTAGAGCCGGCAGTGGGATTCTTCATGCCGACGGGTACCGAAATGCCGCTCGACACCAGGCGATGCTCCTGGTTCTCGACCGAGCGTGCGCCCACGGCAACATAGCTCAGCAGGTCAACGAGGTACTGGTAGTTTGACGGATAGAGCATCTCGTCGGCGGTGAAGAAGCCCGTTTCCTCAATAACGCGCAGGTGCATATGGCGGATGGCCTTGACGCCCTCGAGTAGGTCGTCGGGAGCCTCGGGGTTGGGGTTGTGCAGCAGTCCCTTGTAGCCGGTGCCCTTGGTACGCGGCTTATTGGTATAGACGCGCGGAATGATGATGAGCTTGTCCTTGACCTCCTCGGCGGTCTTGGCCAGTCGGTTCATGTACTCAAGCACTGAATCCTCGCGGTCGGCAGAGCACGGGCCGATGATGAGCACTTTGCGTGCGTCCTCGCCGGTAAAGACTTTGGCGACCTCGGCGTCAAATGCCTGCTTTTTGGCGGTAAGCTCGGCAGAAAGCGGCATTTCCTCGCGGATCTCCATGGGGATCGGCAGCCTGCGTTTGAATTCCATGGCCATATGGGCCTCCTCAATCTACAGAAAGAGCAATAAGCGTATTGTCGAGTGTTCGGCATTATCCGCTGTCGCACGCTAAAGTGCAAGTCCTTGCCACCCTGAAACCTGCCAAAAAGGGACAGGTTTATTTTGGCAGGTTTTATCTGGGGAAACGTCGGTGAATGCCGGGAGGGAGTGGCGTCGCGCGAGAGCCTAAGGCTGTTGTTGCTTCCCCAGGAAACGCCCTGTGGGCAAAAAATGCCAAATATGAGTACGGTTGCTAACCTAGTATCATATTGCCTTCGCAAAATAATAGACATAACAGCATAATATGTTCATTAACGTAAACACATATAAGTTCGCTATAGGATTGTTTGATCAATTTAGGGACGCGTGTAAGCCGTGAAAACGGCATTTGGGGCTGTTTTGGCTGTTACTAAAAAGGTAACAGTACTCAAATTTGCCATTTTTTGCCCACGGGGCCTCGAAGGGGCTGCCAATCAGGTCCCAGGGGAGACGGTTTGAGGGCCGCAGAGCAAAAACGGGGGCACAGGTTGTCCTGTGTCCCCGTTTTCCTGGCATTGCTGCTGCTTGCCGCCGGTTTTTACGCCGCCTCGTCGAACTGCGAGTTGTACAGATCGGCGTAGAAGCCGCCCTGGGCGAGCAACTCGTCGTGTGTGCCCTTCTCGACGATGTCGCCGTCGCGAATTACCAAGATCACGTCGGCGTTGCGGATCGTGGACAGGCGGTGCGCGATGACAAAGCTGGTACGGCCCTGCATCAGCGTATCCATGGCACGCTGAATAAGCTCCTCGGTACGAGTGTCAACGTTGGAGGTCGCCTCGTCCAGAATCAGTGCCGGGCGGTCGGCCAAAATGGCACGGGCGATGGTCACGAGCTGGCGCTGACCCTGCGACAGGTTGGTGCCCTCCTCGTTGATCATAAAGTCGTAGCCACCGGCGAGCGTATGAATAAAGTGGTCGCAGCGTGCGGCGCGCGCAGCGGCCTCGACCTCGGCATCGCTCGCGTCGGGGCGTCCGTAGCGGATGTTCTCGCGGATCGTGCCGTTAAACAGCCAGGTATCCTGCAGCACCATGGCAAACTCGCCGCGAAGCGCCGCGCGGTCCCAGTCGCGCACATCGACGCCCTCGACACGCAGCGAGCCGCCGTCCACGTCGTAGAAGCGCTGCAGCAGCTTAATGAGCGTGGTCTTGCCGGCGCCGGTGGGGCCGACGATGGCGATGGTCTGGCCGGGCTGCGCCTCGCAGCTAAAGTCGTGGATGATGATCTTGTCGGGCGTGTAGCCAAACTTGACATGGTCAAACACCACGTGGCCGGGGCGCTTCTCGGGAATCTGCGCGTCGGCCTTCTGCTCCTCCTCGGGCGCGGCCAGGAACTCAAAGACGCGCTCGGTGGCGGCAGCCATCGACTGCATCGTGTTGCTCACGTTGCCCAGCTGCTGCACCGGCTGAGTAAAGTTGCGCACGTACTGGATAAAGCTCTGGATGTCGCCGGGCGTGGCATTGCCGGTCAGCGCGAGTTGCGCGCCTACCACGACGACGCCCACGTAGCCCATGTTGCCCACCAAGCTCATGAGCGGCATCATCAGGCCCGACAGGAACTGCGAGCGCCAGCCACTAATAAACAAGCGGTCGTTCTGACGGTCGAACTCCTCGATCGAGGCCTCGGCGCGGTCGAACACCTGAATGACGTTCTGGCCGGCAAAATCCTCTTCGATAATGCCGTTGACGGCGCCCAGAACCTGCTGTTGCTCGCGGAAGTACGGCTGCGAGAAGTGAATCATCACGGTCAAGATAATCGCGGCGGCCGGCAGCGTGAGCACAGTGACGCCGGTAAGCGGCAGGCTGATCGAAAGCATCATGACGAGCACGCCGATAATCTGCGTCACCGACGTGATGAGCTGCGTCACGCTCTGGTTGAGCGACTGACCCAGCGTATCGACGTCGTTGGTGATGCGGCTGAGTACGTCTCCCTTGCTGTGGCCGTTGAAGTAACTCATCGGCACGACGGCAATCTTGGCGGCGATTTCCTTGCGCATGCGGTAGCAGATCTTTTGCGTGACGCCGGTCATGAGCCAGCCCTGGACCAGGCTGCAGACAGAGCTCGCCAGATACAGGCAGAGCAAAAAGCCGAGCGTCTTGGCGATCCAGTCAAAGTCAACGTCGCCGGTGCCGTTGACCTTGGCGACCAGGCCTTCGAACAGCTTGGTCGTAACCTGGCCGAGCACCTTGGGTCCCACAATGTTAAAGATGACCGAGCACACGGCAAAGGCGACGGCGGCAAACACGGCAATCTTGTGCTGGCCGATATAGCCGAGCAGCTGCCTCATGGTGCCCTTAAAGTCCTTGGCCTTTTCGCCGCGACGCATGCCGCCCATGCGGCCCATGGGACCGCGCTGGCGGGTGGGCTTGGGAATCTGAGTCTTGGTCTCGTCTGCCATTAGCGCTCGCCTCCTTCCATGACGGCTGCAATTTCTTCTTGGGTAAGCCCCAGCTCCTCGGCGGAAAGCTGCGACTGTGCGATCTCCAGGTACGCCGGGCAGCTGCGCAGCAGCTTCTCATGCGTGCCGGTGCCCACCACGTGGCCGTCGTCGAGCACGATAATCTGGTCGGCGTGCATGATGGTCGCGATGCGCTGGGCCACGACCACGAGTGCGGCGTCGGTAACGTTTTTGGCCAGCTCCTCGCGCAGGCGCGCGTCAGTCTTGTAGTCGAGGGCGCTAAACGAGTCATCGAACACCACAACCTCGGGCTTTTTTGCCAAGGCGCGGGCGATGGCCAAGCGCTGGCGCTGACCGCCCGAGACATTGGAGCCTCCCTGGCTGATGGGGGAGTCGTAGCCGCCCTCGCGCTCGGCGATAAAGTCCTCGGCCTGGGCGACGCGTGCCGCTTGGCGCATATCCTCGTCGCTCACCATGTCGCCAGCAAACTTGAGGTTGCTCTCGACGGTGCCCGAGAACAGGCGACCCTGCTGCGGGATGTAACCAATGCGGCGGCGCAGCTCGGAAAGGGTCATGTCGCGCACGTCGATGCCGTCGAGCGAAATGCTGCCGCCCGTGACGTCGTACAGGCGCGGGATGAGCTGCACAAGCGTGGACTTGCCCGAGCCCGTGGAGCCAATGATGCCGAGCATCTGACCGGCGTGCGTGGTGAAGTTTACGCCGCTGATGACGTCGGCGCGGGCATCGGGATACTGGAAGCTCACGTCGCGGAAGGTGAGCTCACCGCGCGGCGCGCTGGCCGTGGGCAGTTTGGGCGAGGCGGGGTCGTTGATGCTGGTGGGGCAGGTGATGACCTCTTCCACGCGCTCGGCTGCGACCTCGGCACGGGGCAGGATGACCGAAACCATGGTGAGGATCATAAACGCCATAACGATCTGCATGGTGTAGGAGATAAACGCCATCATGTTGCCAACCTGCATCACGCCGTCGGACACGCCCTGCGCGCCAAACCAGACGATAAGCACGGTGATGCAGTTCATGACGAGCATCATGAGCGGCATCATAAAGCTCATGGCGCGGTTGGTGTAGAGCTGCGTGGTCATCAGGTCGAGCGAAGCCTTGTCAAAGCGCTCGAGCTCATGTTCCTCGCGGTTGAACGAGCGGATGGGCATAAGGCCGTCGAGCAGCTCGCGGGCGGTAAGGTTCACGCGGTCAACAAAGCTTTGCATCTTTTTGAACTTGGGCATGGTGAGGCCCATAAGCACGCCGACGACGGCCGAGACCGCGATGATGGCAACGGCGATGGTCCACTCCAAGCCGGTATGGTTGGCCAGGACGCGCATGACGGCGACGATGCCCATGACGGGGGCCATTAGGCACATGCGGATAAACAGGGTTGCGGCCATCTGGATCTGCTGAATGTCGTTGGTGCAGCGGGTGATGAGCGAGGCCTGGCTAAACTTGCCCACCTCGGCCGGCGAGAAGTGCATAACCTTGTTGAAGGTCTCGCGGCGCAGGTCGCGGGCGATGGAGCAGGCGGTGCGCGACGCCACGGCGCCGGTCAGGATGGTGGCGACGAGCGATACCAGGCACAGCCCAAACATCGTGGTCGCCATGCGGCTCAGGTAGGCGTTCTGCACGTCGGCGGGGTCGATGCCCTGTGCCTTGTACTCGTCCTGTACATAGCTCACGGCGCGCTGGGTGACGATGGAGCCCGACATGGAGCCCATTTTGTCCGCCATTTGGTTGGCGCCCTCGACGAGCTTGCTTTGGTCTACCAGACCGCCCTCGACACCCAGGCGCAGGCTCTTCATAGTGATTTTGCCGCCGTCGGCATCAATCTGCTTTTGCATGTTCTGCGCCGCTGCGGCCTTCTGCTGCATCTCGGCGAGCTGCTCGGGCGTCATCGCTGCCATTTGCTCGGGGGTGGGCATGGCCTGGGCAGCGTTGTTGTCTTTCTCGCTGGACGAGCCCATCATGTCGCCCATGGAGTCGGCGTCAATGCCCTGGTCGAGCGAAAGGACGACAGTCTCGGGCAGGCTCATAATGTCGGCAATCTTGCCTCCATCGGCACGCTCTTCCTCGGTACCCTTATACGTTCGAATGCCATTTTTGTCAGCCTTGCTAAACACGGCCTCCACAGCTTTGGCGTCCTTGGTGCTCATAAAGAGTTCAAGGTCGTCGAGCGATTCGGCGCGGATGGTGTCGGGTACGGGCGAGGCGATGCCGCCTTGCTGCACACCCACGTCGACGATGTCGCTCATATAGGTAGGCAGCGCCAGATCGGCGTTGCAGCTGATTACGATAAGCACGATAGCTGCGAACAGTGCCAGGATATGCTTTTTAAAGAGCTTGAGAATCCTCACTCGGCATCTCTCCTTTCTTGATTGCGGTCGATAATTTCGTTGGCACGCCTAAGAAGGCGCACCATCTCTTGAGTATCTGTTTCGCCGAGCTGCTCGAGGAAAGCCGCGGTGCGGGCCTCGAATTCCCGACGTTTGATTTCGAGATCCTGGAATCCTTTGTCGGTCACCGTGACGTGTACGCGACGACGGTCGGTCTTTGAGTGCTCGCGCTCGACCCAGCCCTTGGCTTCGAGAGCGCGTAGGAT
>CABSYH010000125.1:0-5808 GCA_902481965.1 uncultured Collinsella sp. | reverse complement strand
GAGATTCCTCTACGTCTCGTGGGCTCGGAGATGTGTATAAGAGACAGGTCTCAGACTGCCCGTAAGGACGTACTGATGGCCACGAACCCGAGCGCTCGCCATGCGCTCGATTTTGGCAAGACGGGGGAGCGTACCCTGCGCGCCTGCTTGGGCGATGCCGCTTCGCAGGTCCCTGCCTATCAGCTGTTATCCGAGGGCATGCGCTTTGAGGCGCGCCTAGCACATGATGCCTGCGACTTTGATATCGATTACGTCTTTGAGGTCGATGACTGCCTGGAGGACTTTGGCATCGAGGAACTTGCCTTCGACCTGGAGCCCACCGCGTTTATCGAGGAGTTCCGCAGGCAGCAGTTCGCTCGCTCTAACCGCAGTATGTTGCCGCTGCCCGCGGCACTCGGCGCCATTCGTCTAACGAGCGTTGAGGACGAGGTTCTTGAGCGCCATGCTCACGCCTACTTGGCTTCTCGCAAAGAACTTCTCTAAGATTTATTGACATCCATTGTCTTTCGTATCATGTTGAGGGGCGGGTTTTCAATCGGTTGCGGATCGCATGCGATTCCGTCGTTCGATTGAGTCCCGTCCCGTCTATATAGAGACAACAAGAAAGGAATCTGCATGTCTGAGTTTGCTGCCGGTCCTGCCGGTCGTATCGAGCGTGTCCGTGCCCTGATGGTCGAGCGTGGCTACGACGCCATCGTGGTGCGCGACGAGGCCAACCTTCGTTGGCTTACGGGCGTGAAGGGCGTCTTCGACTACACCTTCGAGTTCCCGCACGCTGCGTTTATTACGGCCGACCAGTGCCTGTTCCACACCGACTCGCGCTACCTCAACAGCTTTGAGGAGAACACGCCCGCCGGCAGCCCCTGGGTCTACGACATGGACGAGGGCACCATCCCCGGTTGGGTCGCCGGCAAGATCGCAGCCAACAAGTGCCGCGTCTGCGCTGTCGAGGACGATATGCAGATCAACTTCTACCAGGGCATTCAGCGTGGTCTGGAGGATCGTTCCGTCACCTGCATGTTGCCGCTGATGCATGACGACATCCGCAAGATGCGCGCCATCAAGGACGCCGAGGAGATCGAGCTCATGCGCCATGCGCAGTCGATCACAGATGCCGCCTTCCAGCACATGCTCGGCTTCATTAAGCCCGGTATGACCGAGAAGCAGGTTCGCAACGAGCTCGAGAACTTTATGTTCGCCAACGGCGCCGACAGCCTGGCCTTCGGCTCCATCGTAGCGAGCGGTCCCAACACCGCCAACCCGCATGCCGTGCCGAGTGACCGTGTCATCGAGAAGGGCGACTTCGTCCTGATGGACTACGGCGCGGGCTACTGTGATTACCGCTCCGACATGACACGCACCGTCGTGATGGGCGAGCCCACGCAGGAGCAGCTCGACCTGTACGCGCTCGTGCGCTGTACGCACGAGGAGTGCGTCGCCGCCATCCATCCTGGCGTCGAGGGCAACGACATTTTCAAGCTTTCCAAGAAGATCATCGGCGATGCCGGTTATGGCGATTACTACAACCATGGCCTGGGCCACGGCGTTGGTATCGACATCCACGAGCTGCCCAACTTCAACCGTAGCAAGAACATCATTGAGGTCGGCTCGGTTATTACCATGGAGCCCGGCGTCTACCTGCCCGGTGTGGGCGGCGTGCGCCTGGAGGACTACGGCGTCGTCACCGAGAACGGATATGAGCCCTTCACCAAGACCCCGCACGACCTGCACGTCATCGATTGCTAGCCCATTTCGATAGATTTTTGGGGCGGGGCGTCCGGAGCAATTCGGACGCCCCGCGTTCTCTTTTTATGCGCTCGCTGCAGGCGTCGTCTGCAAGTGTATAATTTCGCTCGTATGTAATTTGGACGCTTGTGCGTTCTGCCCATAACAAGAAAGGTCGCTATGCCTACCATTTCTACCGCCGACTTCAAGAACGGCCTCGGTCTCCGCATTAAGGACAAGGTCTACACCATCGTCGAGTTCCAGCATGTCAAGCCGGGCAAGGGTGGCGCGTTTGTGCGCTACAAGACCCGCGACATCAAGAGCGGCCGCGTCGTCGAGAACACCTGCAACGCCGGCACCAAGTTCGAGAGCGTCATGCTCACCACCCGTGAGTTCCAGTACCTCTACAACGATGGCGCTGACTACATCTTCATGGACAACGAGACCTATGAGCAGGTTCCCGTTCCCGAGGACATGGTGGGCGAGAACTCCAAGTGGCTGCGCGAGAACGACATCTGCCAGCTGCTCTTCGCCGACGATGAACTCATGGGCGTGACCCCGCCGATGTTCATCGAGACCACCATCGTCCAGACCGACCCGGGCTTTAAGGGCGACACCGTCCAGGGTTCCACCAAGCCGGCCACGATTGACACCGGCGCTGTCATCCAGGTCCCCATGTACCTCAACGAGGGCGAGGTCATCAAGGTTGACACCCGCGACGGCAAGTTCGTCTCCCGCGTCTAGCAACCAACTCTTCTAGGAGGACTCATGCCCCAGGAAATCAAGATTGACGGCATCGGCATTTCGCCCGATGTTCTGACCGCCATCGTCTCGCGCGCCGTGTCGGATGTCGAGGGCATCGCCTCCGTTGGCGTCAAGGACCTTGCCACCAACCTTGTCTCCATGATGCTCTCGTCCAAGGCCCCGGCTTCCGAGCCGGCGGTCGAGGCCGAGGTCGTCGGCGACAAGCTCGCACTCACCGTGCGTGTCGTGGTGTTCTTTGGCTATCCGTTCAAGAAACTCGCCGAGGCCGTTCGCGCCGCCGTGGTCGCCGCCATCGATGCCCAGGTGGGCGTCGAGGTCGAACGCGTTGACGTTTGCATCGACGGCCTCGTTTTCCCCAAGGAGTAACCTTTGAGCCTTAAGGTTTATCGCGGGCGCACGCTTGCCCGCAGTCAGGCGCTGCAGCTGCTGTTCCAGGCCGAGGCCACGGACAGCCCGCTCGAGCGCGTCCTCGAGGGCGATTTCCTGATCTCGAAGGGTCCCCTCGACCCCTATGCGTTGGAGCTTTGCCGCGGTGCCTACGAGCACATTGATCGCATCGATTGTGCCCTGCGCGCCGTCGCCAAGAACTGGGATCTTATGCGCATGCCCGGTGCCGACCGCAACCTGCTGCGTATCGCCGTTTACGAGATGCGCTTCCTCACCGACGAAGAGGTCTCGGACGCCATCGTCATCAACGAGGCTGTCGAGCTTGCCAAGGCCTATGGCACCGACCAGTCTGCGTCGTTCGTCAACGGCGTGCTGGGCAAGATCGCTCGTAGCGAGGAGCTGCCGGGTGAGGACCTGTACCAGGAGCTGCTGGCCGAAGATCGCGCTCGCGAGGAGGCCCAAGCCGTCGAGGCTGCCGCCAAGGTTGCGGTTGCTCAGGCTGAGGCTGGCGTGCTGGCCGAGGATGCGGACGCCGCCGAGGCTGTTGTCGACTCCGTCGAGGAGTAGTCATGCCAGAGGGTTCCGTCCGTAACTTTGATGAGATCTCGGACCGTCTGGATCAGATCATCGCTACCGTTCGCTCCAAGGATACCTCCTTGGAGCGTTCGCTCGATCTGTTTGACGAAGCGATTGAGCTGGGCTCCCGCGCGGTCGATATGGTCGACAAGTTTGAGCTTACACCGCGTGAGGCCGACAAGCTCGAGCAGGAATATGATGAGGATGCGGCAAACGAATCCCAGGATAGCTAGGCCGCATCTCCGGATACGAATGGTTGATGGCATTCATGAAACGCGTGCGTCTTGATGACGAACTGATTTCACAGGGCATCTGCGCAGATCGCGCGGATGCCCTTCGCACTCTTATGGCCGGCTTGGTCTCGAGTGGCGGTGAGCGCTTGACTTCGCCGGGCCTTAAGGTGATCCCGGGGCTGCCGCTGCACGTGAAGGGGCGCATTCCCTATGTTGGCCGCGGCGGTCTTAAGCTCGAAGGCGCGCTTGATGCGTTTGACATCAATCCGACGGGCCTTGCCTGTCTGGATGTGGGCTGCTCTACCGGCGGTTTTACCGATTGCCTGCTCAAGCGCGGAGCTGCGACCGTTGTCTCGGTGGACGTGGGTCGCGCCCAGTTCGATTGGTCGTTGCGTCAGGACGATCGCGTGACGCTGCATGAGCGCACAAATGTGACGCAGCTGCCTGAGCTTGGCTATGCCGGCGCCATCGACCTGGCTGTGTGTGATGTCTCGTTTACCAGCATCGCGAACATTATCGATGCGGTACTGGCGTGCCTGGCTCCTACGGGTGCATTCTGCACGCTCGTAAAGCCGCAGTTTGAGGCTCCGGCGGCGCTGGTGGGCGAGGGCGGCATTGTGACCGATCCCGCCGTGCGCCGCGATACACTCGTGAGGGCGGTTGAACTCTTTGCTGCCAAGGGCCTGTTCCCGGTCGATGTGTGCGTGTCACCCATTCATGGTGCCAAGGGCAACGTTGAGTTTTTCCTGTACGGCACGAGGTTTGCCCCCGGTGAACGCACCGACGATGAGCTGCAATCCCAGGTATCGGTTTTGAGCGAGAAAGCTGCAACGCTATGAAGGTCTTTCTGGTTCCCAATTACTACAAGCAAGAGGCGGTCGAGAGCGGCCTGATGCTCGAGCTTTGGCTGACGCGCCAGGGCTATGAGGTCGCATGGGCTGCCGACCAGCGATCCAAGATTCAGAGCACGCCTGATATTGACGGCTCCGATCTGGTCATTACGCTCGGCGGCGACGGTACGTTGCTACGTGCTGCCCGCATCCTCAACCATCGCGAGATTCCTATCCTCGGTCTTTCCTATGGTCACCTGGGCTTTTTAACTGCCGCGAGCCCCGAGGAGCGCGACATTCTGCAGGTTGTGAGTGATGCCCTGTCCGGCGAGCTGCACGTGAGCCGTCGCGCTACCATCGCCGCGGATATCGTGTCCGTGCGCGAAGACGGTACGAAGGATGTCGTGCGCACGTTCGCCCTCAACGACATGGCGCTTACCCGAGGTCCGCTGTCCGATATGGTCGAGTTCGACATCACGGTGTCGGGCCACCATATCGACCGACTGCGTGGCGACGGCGTGGTCGTGTCCACGGCGACTGGTTCTACGGGTTACGCGCTCAGTGCCGGTGGCCCCATCGTGAGCCCCGACTATACGGGCATGGTCTGCGTACCCATTGCGCCGCACACCATTCAGGCCCGTGCCTTCTTGACTTCGCCTAGTGATGTCGTCGAAATCTTTATGTCCGATGATCGCCCGAGTGTTCCGGCGATTGCTATCGATGGACAGTTTATTACCTGCGATGGCACCGTTGAGAGCGTGGCTGTGCGCCGCGGGCCCGGAGATGTGCTGCTCCTCGATTACGGCCCCGAGAGCTTCTATAACTCGGTGAGCCGCGTTTTCTACGGAGTCCGTCATGATCGATGAGCTGCAGGTTTCTAACATTGCACTCATTCGCGAGGCGACGCTGGTGCCGAGTGCCGGTCTGACTGTCCTGACCGGCGAGACCGGCGCCGGCAAGACCGCGCTGCTCTCGGCCCTCAAGCTTATTTTGGGTGAGCGCGCGGATTCGTCGACGGTGCGCGAGGGCGAGGCGCTGGCGAGCGTCGAGGCACGACTCTTCGACGGGCCGCACGACACGGAAGGGTTCACCGTACAGCGCAGCCTTTCCGCCGAGGGCCGCAGCCGCGTGAAGATTGACGGCCGCATCGCCAGTGTGCGCGAGCTTTCGGAGCGCGTCGGTGTGATGATGGATCTGTGCGGCCAGCACGAGCACCAGCGCTTGCTCGATCCGGCGCATCACGTTGCGATGGTCGATGCATGGGCAGGGCGCCCGGCACTCGAGGCGCTGGA
>CABSYH010000124.1:0-5837 GCA_902481965.1 uncultured Collinsella sp. | reverse complement strand
GAGATTCCTCTACGTCTCGTGGGCTCGGAGATGTGTATAAGAGACAGGATGACGGACCGGGCTTCTCTCCCGCCGCCCTCGAACGCGGCTGCGAGCGCCTCTTCACAGACGACTCCTCCCGCTCCTCGCGCGACGGAGGCCGCCACTACGGGCTCGGCCTCCACGCCGCCTCCGAGGCCGCGAGCGCCCACGGGGGCTCCGTCTCGCTCGCCAACAGCCCCTCGGGCGGCGCGGTGGCCACCATCGCGGTCCCCCTGTGCGGGGCCTGACGACTCAGGCCCCGCACAGCGGCGTGGCTCGCAACCAAACGCTTCCATCTTGAAACACGGGGAGTAAATCGCGAAATCGCAGGTGAAAGAGAGTAAAAAGGCAAAGAAAAAGCCTCCGTTCCAACATGGGAACGGAGGCTCGATAATCGAGTTTACTCACCAATGTCGCTGGTGGTTTTGCCGTAACTCTCGTACGAAACGAAACTCAGGAGCACAGTGCGGCACTCAAAAGTGCAGGTCAGAACCCTGTCAGCCTACTCCCATTCGATAACGAGCGCCGCAGCTAGAAAGGCAGCTCACTTTTTTTACAATGCAAGCTAACAGGCGTTTCTTCGACGGAATTTGGTCCTCATTTGGTCCTCACGTATAAAACGAAAAGGTTGATTCGAGATCTTTAATCAGCTGGATCATCCTTCGTCAGACATTTGACCCAGCGATAATTTTCATCATCAAGGCGCGAAACCAACTCATGGCGATCTCTGTAGCGCAATGCTATAGGTTTAGGAAATAGATCGTCTTTTACAGAAGCAATCAGCTCGCGAGGCGCATTGTTATCTACCAGCGAGATCATTGCAAGAACGTACCCGCTATAGAGACCATCTACATAGCCTGTTTGATGCAAATTTTCAATAAGTAAATCATTCGGCAAGCCGCCATACCCACTTGGCACTAGGCCTTCTTCTACGAGTTGAGAAGACCAGAGGGACATAATCTCGTCCTCGTCTTTCTTGCTCAGTTTTCCTAGAAGATCATCAAAATCGATACCCTGAACTTTATCGTTAAGGTATGCAAACAGGATTCGAATGAAACTCTTAGCCGTCGAAGACAGCTCGCGATTGATTTCTTCCTTTAGCTCATTGGCGACTCCATCGCCCAATTTCGTTTCTTTATTCATATCCTCTTCCTTCCCAACAGCTTGCCCCAAAGCAATATGTTCCGACCCGCCAATGGCAGAAACTTGCTAAGCAAGCGCATATCCCCTTTTGAAACGTTCGTCGAAGGGACAGAAATCGCTATAAACATGACCGTCAATAAGCAGCGAACCATTCGGTTGGCGTATCGTATGCTGCCGAAACTTATCGACATAGTCATCGGACTTATCATGTTCGAAATAGCTGAACCGATCGAGCCACTCGTCGTATTCATCGGCCCGCTTCACACGAGTCTCGTACTTCTTTGCCCATTCAAAAAGAAAAGAGTCGGAAACAGGTCCCCTCGCGAGAAGCACTGGGCCGTCTTCCAGCTGAACCGGAATCAACCCATATGAGGCCGAAAGCTGAAATAATGCGTGGGCCGCTTGGACAGGACTACCGAAATCGGTAAATACAAGCGCCCCTCTCTTCACGCCAAAAGCAGCAGACAGTTTTTGGAGTGCAGCGAATTTTGGCACCCTAGCCCCTTGTTCATACGAACGTAGCGTTGCAAGGGAAAGATCGGTCTCTCGGGCCAAATCCGGCTGAGTCTTCGCAGGAGTGCACCGCGCCCTTAGCTCGGGCAGTTTCTTCGACTGCATTCTATTCTGCCAGGGCGTAATCAGTATCCAGGACTCTCGCGGATCGTACTCGTAGCGCAAGGGAAACTGGGACGGGTCAAAGTCAGCCGCGAAGTTGTCCTTCCATCTTTCATAATCATCCCGGTCGGAGTCGCTCTCAACCTGAGCATACTGAGCAGCCCATTTCTTCAGGAACGCCTTCATGAAAGATGAAGTCGGCTTGAGCGCAGAATAGCGCTCATTTGCAACGGGCTCGAACCCGTATGTCGCAGCAAATTGAAAGAAAGCCTGAGCAATTAGGTCCGTATCACTGAAATCGTAGTAGCGAAGCGCCTCGGCTCGTATGCCAAAGGCGTTCGCAAGCCCCTCAAGATGCTCCTCTTTCGGGGCCGACTTCATCAGCTCGTAATTCCTTAAGGCCGATTCCGGGATTCCCGCCGCCTGCGCAGCCACCTTTCGGGTCCATTTACGCGCCGAGCGGAGGCAAAACAGCTTCTGAGATAGTTGCTGCCTCCCCCAGCGCTTGCTCGTTTGTTCCCACTCCCTGTCGGCCGCAAACGACGACAGAGCCTCCGAGATTGTACCGACGTAGTCGACGGCAGTCATTCAGATACACCTCCAAAGAATAGCTGCCCTTAAGTCTACACGCGAAATCTAGTGCGTACAAAAAATGTAGGAGATATGGCCAGATTGGAAATATTCCAGTTTTCGTCGTAGCTAATACCTTTCTTGTACATAATCGAGACAAGGGGCAACAGGTGTCCCATCCTAGAAAGGAGACTACATATGACACGTCAGCTTATCGGCGCGGAGGAGGTTGCCGAGATCACGGGCATGAGCAAGTCCTATTCGTTCAAGCTAATCAAGACCTTGAATACAGAGCTTGCAGCTCAGGGAATCATGACCATCCCCGGGAAGGTTCAGCGCTCGTATTTCGAGGCACGCCTTCTATCCGCCCCTTCTAAGCAGAAGGTGGCGATGACTAATGTCAGTTAGCCGCGACAAGAAGCGCGGGACCTGGACAGTCGAGGCTTGGTATCGCAACTCTATGGGTGAGCGTCATAAGAAGACGAAACGCGGGTTCGCCTCCAAGAAGGAGGCTGCGGCTTGGGAGCGCGACTTCCTCGCCTCCTGCGACGAGCGTGTCGAGGTCACCGTCGAGGCATTCGTCAAAACCATGTACGCACGTGACATCTACCCTCGACTGCGAGTCAGCACCAGGCTCACCAAGGATGCCATTATCGACAAGTACATCCTGCCCATTTTTGGCCCCATGCGCCTTTGTGACGTCAAGGCTGCGGACGTGGTGCGTTGGGAGAATTGGCTCCTTGAGCAGAACCTGTCGCAGAGCTATCTCCACACCATCTGCAACCAGTTCTCAGCCATCTTCAACCACGCCGTCCGATTCTACCGCCTGCCCCAGAATCCCATGTTGGCGGCGGGAAAGGTCGGCTCCAAGCGCCCCGAGAAGGAGATGCTCTACTGGACCCCTGCCGAGTTCAAGCGCTTCTCCCAGGCCATCGAGGACAAGCCGCTCATCTACCTTGCATTCCTCACGCTCTACCTCTCGGGCTGTCGCGAGGGCGAGCTCCTCGCCCTCCGTCCGGAAGACATCGACTTCAATCTCAACGTTATCCGTATCCGTCATTCCTACGCCCGCATCAAGGGCGAGGACGTTATCGGTCCACCCAAGACGCGCGCCTCGAAGCGGGACATCGTCATGCCGAGCCTCCTTCGTGAGGAGCTGCGTGATTATCTGTCGACACATCCCGAGATCGCCCCTACCGACCGGCTCTTCCCCGTCACGAAGCACGCGTTGTCGCATGAGATGAAGAGGGGTTGCGAGCTCTCGGGCGTGAAGCGCATCCGCATCCACGACATCCGCCACTCTCACGTCAGTGCGCTCATCAACAGCGGCTACTCGCCCACGGCGATCGCCGACCGCATGGGTCACGAGACCGCCGAGGTCACGGAGATGTACTCGCATCTTTTCCCCTCGACCCAGCACGACCTCGTGGAGGCGCTGGACGAGGTGATGTCAGATGTCTAGGCCGATTGTGGACGCCAAGGGACGCCGTCGCTGCAAGACCATCGCCTTCCGCATGTCGCCCGCAGAAGCGGATCAGCTCGACCTCCGCGTCGCTTTGAGCGGTCTGTCGAAGCAGGACTTCATCGCGAGAAGCCTGCTGGAAGGCACTT
The DNA here is from genome assembly GCA_902481965.1 of uncultured Collinsella sp. Lineage (GTDB taxonomy): Bacteria > Actinomycetota > Coriobacteriia > Coriobacteriales > Coriobacteriaceae > Collinsella. The sequence continues at coordinate 1,877 of CABSYH010000124.1, read as the reverse complement.
TTACTGTGGTCGCAACCACCCGTATGCGCAAGGCGGTTAAGGAGCGCATGGGGCCTGTCGTAGCGGAACTCCGGCGTATCCGGCGCGCAGGAGATATGGACGACGAGCTCGTCGAGTCGCTTGAGACGCTCGCCGCCTTTGCCGGATCGTTCGCGCCCGAGCGCTCCCCTGTGGAGCTTGAAGACGCCCTCATCGCAAACCTGGGTCTGGACGACGGCCTCCCCTACCAAAGCTCGGCCGTCGCCCAAAAACATGAGCCCACACGTAAGGAGGACTCTGTCGATGAATCTTAGCATGATGAATTCCGCCCGACGCCGCGCCGTCTTGCGCGACTACCGCCTCGACCACCCCTTGTCGGAGGAAGAGCTGGTCGAGCGCCTTATCGACACGGAGCTTCGCCTCCGCCGGCTCGAAGCACTTGCCTCCGCCAAGAACCACCCCATCAATGGCCCTCGCCGTCACCATTCTTGTGAGGCGATCTGATGGGCACGCAGAAGCACGACGACGCCCCCGAGCCGCAGTCCCCGGAGCGCCGCTCCCCGCCGACGGTCAACGAGATCGTCGAGGAGCTCAAGTCTCTTCCTCTGAACGTCGGCTACAACCGTCTGGCGAACGAGCTCTTCAAGACTGGGCCCCTGCCCTGGGATGCAGATTCGCAGGAACGCCGGTGGCGCGATAGCGACGACGCACGGCTCTTCGCCCTCCTCCAGCAGATCATCTCTCTCCAGAAGGAGAAGTTCATGCTGCTCGCGCTGACCATCGTCGGCGAGGACAACGCCTATGACCCGCTCGTTGCCATGCTCGATACCCTCACCTGGGACGGCATCCCGCGCGTAGGGACACTCCTCAATGTCTACCTTGGCGCGGAGAGGAACGCATACGTCTCGGAGGTCGAGCGCATCTTGTTCTGCGAGGGCATCGCCCGCGTCTACAGCCCGGGCTGCAAGGCCGATTACATGCCCATCCTGTGCGGTGCCGGAGGCATCGGCAAGTCCTCCTTCGCGAGGGGCCTCGCAATGCGCGACGAGTATTTCAGCGACTCCGTGATCAACCTCGGCGATGTCAAGCTCACGGGCGAGCAGAACCGGGGCAAGTGGATTGTCGAGATCCCCGAGCTCAACGGCATGTCCGAGCGCTCCGTCGAGAGCGTGAAGGCCGGGATCACACGTCAGGTAGATGAGTTCCGGGGAGCCTACTGTCGACGGACGGAAGCTTTCCCCCGGCGCGTAGTCTTCGTCGGCACCACGAACGAGGCCGACTTCATCCGCGAGCGGACGAGCGGCGCAAGGCGCTTCCTCCCGGTGCTCTGCGGCATCGAGCGCACGGAGAAGTCCGTCTTCGACGAGGGCTTTCCTACCGCCATCCGGCAGGCATGGGCAGAGGCCCGCACGTGGATGAAGACGGGCGACCCCCGTTTCTCGACCGTCCTCACGCCCGAGATGGAGGTCGAGGCAGCCGCACAGCGCGGACGTTTTGTCGAGGAGGACCCCTGTGTTCAGAAGGTCCTCGCATATCTTCCCGGCAACACCGACCGTCCCATGTGCACGTTCGAAATCCTCGACAAGGCCCTCCACCTTGAGAAGACCAAGGCCAACTGCAAGATGGTCAGCCGCATCCTCTCGTCGCAGTGCCCCGGATGGGTTCCGGGCAACAAGCGCCTCTGCCCTCCATACGGCAAGCAACGCTGTTGGGTGTTCCGGGAAACGGATTAGGGCCGATTGGGTGCCGCAGCATGTCGCAGCGGCACCCTGTCCACCGCCCTTCACCTGCAAGACTCGGCAGACGGTGCCGAAGGTGCCATGGATTCCAAAACTCTTGGCCGCTCCTCGGCACCTTCGGCACCACGCAGTCTCTCCGCAGCTAGAACCATCGCTAAC
>CABSYH010000123.1:0-5881 GCA_902481965.1 uncultured Collinsella sp. | reverse complement strand
CGAGATTCCTCTACGTCTCGTGGGCTCGGAGATGTGTATAAGAGACAGGTACCAAGGCCACCGCGGACGCGGGGCATGTCGGCAACGCCGGTGTACTTACGCAGGCCCGGCTTGGAAATGCGGCGGATGCCGTTGATGACCTTAGCCTTCTTGGGACCATACTTAAGCGTGATGTGCAGAGTCTTCTGGGGAACGGTGTCCTCGACATCGTAGCCCTCGATGTAGCCCTCCTCGTGCAGAACACGAGCGATCTCGACGAGCTTCTTGCTGCTCGGCATGGAGACCGTGGCCTTGTTCACAGAGTTAGCGTTACGGATGCGCGTAAGCATATCTGCGATCGGGTCTGTAAGGTTCATACAGATTCTCCTTCGTTCTTGATGAACACGTGCTCTTGGTTCTTCGCCGCCCTTAACGGCAAAGCCTTTTTAGCGCGTTTTCCCTGTTCCAAACTGATGCTTGAAACGCTGGTAGTGACTTACCAGCTGGCCTTCTTAACGCCGGGAAGCTCGCCCTTGAGTGCAAGCTCGCGGAAGCAGACACGGCACAGGCCGAACTTGCGGTACACAGAGTGCGGACGGCCGCAGCGCTGGCAGCGCGTGTACTCACGAGTAGAGAACTTCTGCTTGCGATTGCACTTGACGATCATCGATGTCTTAGCCACTTATATCCTCCTCACATAGAGTATTGTTCGCCCCAAGCGCCGCCCCCTTGTGGGAACGGCGCTTATAGGGCAGGTGAACCTATTTCTTGAACGGGAAACCGAAGGCGTCCAGAAGGGCCTTGGCCTCCTCATCGGTATTGGCGGTGGTCACGAAAGTGATGTCCATACCGCGCTGGTGATCGACGGAGTCGAAGTCGATCTCGGGGAAGATGAGCTGCTCGGTGACGCCCATGGAGAAGTTACCACGGCCGTCGAAGCTCTTGGCGGAGATGCCGCGGAAGTCGCGGATACGGGGGATCGCGACGGAGGTCAGACGATCGAAGAACTCCCACATACGGTCGCCACGCAGGGTAACCTTGCAGCCGATCGGCATACCGGCGCGCAGGCGGAAGGTAGCGATGGACTTGCGGGCACGGGTGATCATCGGCTGCTGGCCGGTGATGGCGCGCAGGTCGCGCACGGCACCGTCGATGGCCTTGGAATCGGTAGCGGCCTCGCCGACACCCATGTTCACGACGATCTTCTCAAACTTGGGGATCATCATGACGTTCTCGTACTGGAACTTGTCCTGAAGCTGCTGCTTGACCTCGTTGTTGTACTTGGTCTTCAGACGCGGCACATACTTCTCTTCTGCCATTGTTCACTCCTTCTTGGGGTTTTAAGCACGGGGCGTGGCCACGATGGGTTGTCCTCGTGCCTCCTGGCTGCATCCGCGCCGCTCATGGCATTTTGCGGTTTGGACTCGACGCAGCAGGAGCCGACAAAACAATCGGTACTATACGCGCATCGGGAGCGTATTTCCAGAAAAACCTCGTCTGCCTGCACAACTCCACAACTCCCCCGCACAAATGGGCCCCAAAAAGCAGTTGCGGTGAAATAGGGACTGTTTGGCGGCCTAACAGGCTTAAACAGTCCGTATTTCACCGCAACTTATTGGTGGGGATGCGATTAGCGCTTGCGGGGGACGAGTTTGGTGCGGCGAAGGTGGATCATCTCGGCGGCGATGGAGATGGCGATCTCCTCGGGGTCCTCGGCCTCGATGGCAACGCCGATCGGAAGGTGCAGCTCGTCGATCTGGTCCTGCGTAAAACCTTCCTGCTCCAGGCGGGCACGCACAAAGGCCGTCTTGCGGCGCGAACCCAGACAGCCCAGGTAGGCAGGCTTGGCGTGCATGGCCTGAATCACCACGTCGATATCGGACTTGTGGCCTGCCGTGGCCACGACCACCAGGTCGCGCGGGCCGATGGGGCACTGCTCGCTCAGGTTCTTGTAATCGACCAGGCGACGATCGTAGACACCGGGCACCCATTCGGGCGTCAACGTGCCGGGGCGGTCATCGCAGGCCACGACGGCAAAGCCCGCCGCCGTGAGCACGCGCGCCGTCGCGGCGCCCACGTGTCCGCAGCCAAAGATGTAGGTCAGGCCCTCGGGGCAGAGCGTCTCGATGTGCGCCGCGGGAATCTCAGAGGCAGAGTTGGTGTAGGTGACGTTACTCCCCTCCTCCACCAGTGAAAGCCCGGGGCAGCCCGCAATGGTATGGCGCGATGCCTCGCCATGGTACTCGGCCACATCGCCCTCGAGCGCGCTCGCGATAAACGGCTCAAAGTCGATGACGAAGTCGCCGATGCGCCGATAGACCAAGACGTCGGCAATTTCCTGGAACAACGGTGCCTGGGTCGCATCCAGATGCAGATAGCACAGGCAAATGGCTCCGCCGCAGATCATGCCGGTATCGGAGTTCTCGCCGCCCATGGTGTAGCGGACCAGACGCGACTGTCCCGCGCTCAGGAGTTCGCGCGCCTCATCCAGCGCAAAGAGCTCAATCTTGCCGCCGCCGATAGTGCCCGCCTGGCTGCCGTCGGCAAAGACGGCCATCCATGCGCCCACACCGCGCGGTGACGACCCCGCCGTGCCGGCCACGACCGCCAGCTCGCACGTCTCGCCAGCACGCAGGGCGGCAAGCGCCGCATTCACAACATCGAGCTTTTCCATTGCCGCCTTCTATCCTCTAAAGATATCGGTGAGCATAGCGAGTGCCTCGAGCACGCCGCCGCCGACCGACGTCGCCTTGTCCGAAATGTAGTTGATATAGCTGGCATCGCCGCGCGGATCGACATCGGCGCATTTAAAGCCCTCAGTCACCTGCACGCCGTTCGCCAAAAGCCCGCGCAGGCAGCCATCGATCTGTGTGCACATGGGCGTATCGTCCGCGTAGCCAATCACGTCTCCGGCGCTCACGATGTCGCCGATTGCGCGGTCGGACCGAAACACGCCGGCGGCGGGGCTGTGGATAACGCGCTCCTTGCCATAGCCGGCGATCACGCCCGGCACGCCCGTGTTGGGCTGGGGCGAGCCCTGGGTAATGACACGGCCCAAAAAATGCCCGCGCATGGTCTCGACCACGGCGTCGCAATCGACCGGCGCGGTAAAGCCCGGCCCCACGGCGATGACGGTAGGCGCCATGTCGCGCGTGGTGCCCAGGTTGCGCTTGGCCAGAATCGCGTCGACCACAGCCGCGGGTTTAAGCTCATCGAGCGTCTTGGCCTGAGGGTCCACCACGACGGCAACATCCCCCGCTTGGGTAATCTCGAGCGCCTCTGCCGGCGTCTGCGCCAAGCGAGCGCGAATGCCCTCGACCTGGACCTCGCCCAGGCGAATAGCCTCGCAAAAACTGATTGTGCGGCGGATGCACGTGGGAACCGCGATATCGGCCATAACGACCGACACGCCGGCGCGCACCAAGCGAGCGGCGACACCCGTGGCGATATCGCCGGCGCCGCGAACATAAACGAGCATTCCCGGGGCACCTCCCTGTGCTACGGTTTGAGCAGAGCAAAAGCGGTTCGACCGCTACTCTGATGATTATTTATTATCACAGTATTATACGGCGGTGAACAGATGGAAACGGTTAGCGGCAATCTTGCCTCGGCGCTCAGGATCGAGCCGGGCATTACCGCGATTATCGGCAGCGGCGGCAAGTCGACGTTGCTCAAAACGCTGGGTCTTGAGCTCATGCGCGCTGGCGGCCGCGTGCTCCTCTGCACCACCACGCATATGCTTCCCGTTGCCGGCGTGCCATGGGACGGGTCGAATCGTCGCCTGGACGCCGCGCCTTGGAAGCCGGGCGCCTCGCATGTCCCCGGTTGCACCTGCGAGGCATGCGCGGGCATGAGCCGCGGAAGTATCTGCCAGGCGGGTGTTTTGGACCCGGAGACAGGCAAGCTCTCCGCCCCCGCCGAGCCACTCGGCGGGCTGGCACAGCGCTTTGACTATGTGTTGGCCGAGGCAGACGGTAGCAAGCGACTCCCGCTCAAGGCGCATGCCGCCTGGGAGCCGGTAATTCCCGCCGGCACGGCAAACGTTGTCTGGGTCGTCGGCGCCTCGGGACTCAGCAAGCCCATCAACGAAGCCGTCCACCGCCCCGAGCTCTTTTGCGAGCGTTGCGGCTGCGAGCTCACCGACATCGCCACGCCCGAGCGCGTCGCCCAGGTGCTCAATGCCGAGATGCAGGCGCTGAAACTCAGCACCGCACGCGTCGTGCTCAACCAAGTCGACACGCTCAGCGACCCCACGATGACGGATCGCTTCGAGGCAGCCCTCGGCCGCCCCCTCATCGCCAGCAGCCTCAAGTAGCCGGCCCCATCTCCTCAGTTGCGGTGAAATACGGACTGTTTGGCCGCCCGACGGCCGCAAACAGTCCGTATTTCACCGCAACTGCGGAGGGGACACGGCATCTTTGCTGCTAGCGGGGGACGTAGCGGCCGGGTTGGGCTCCAGTGGGCTCGCCGTCGCGCGCAGCCAGCACGCCGTTCACAAACACAGCCTTGGCGCGGCCATGTGCCTCAAAGCCCTCGAGTGGCGTGTAGTCCACAGCCTGATGCTGCGTCGCGGCACTGATCGTCCAGCGTGCCTTGGGATCCCACACGCACACGTCGGCATCGGCACCCTCGGCAAGACAGCCCTTGCGCGGATACATGCCAAAGACGCGCGCCGGGTTCTCGCTCATCAAGCGGCAGAGATCCTCGGGGCCCAGTTGCCCTTCAAAGCTCGTGGCAATCGCGACGGGACGATGCTCCACACCGGGCCCGCCGTTGGGAATCGCACGGAAATCGTCGCGCCCACGGTCCTTTTGCCCGTGCAGGTTAAAGCTGCAGTGGTCGGTCGCAATCGTATCGATCTCGCCGGCCACAAGCGCCTCGCGCAGTGCCGCACGGTCACCCGCATGGCGCAGCGGCGGGCTCATCACATATTTGGCACCCGCAAAGCCGTCCTCACCCTGCTCCAAGTAGCAAGTATCGTCGAGCATCAGATACTGAGGGCAGGTCTCGACATATATATTCTTCTGTCCGCGCGCCTTGGCGGCACGGATGGCCTCGAGCCCCAGCTTGGTCGAAAGGTGCACCACGTTGACCGGAGCGTCGCCGGCCAGGTGCGCCAGATATAGCAGGCGGCTCACTGCCTCGGCCTCGCACACGTCCGGACGGCTGAGCGCGTGGCCCTCGGGCCCGTGTATACCCTGCTCGTACACGCGCTTCTGCAGTTCATTCACCAACGTGCCGTTCTCGCAATGCACGCACAGGATACCGCCCAGGCACTTGAGCTCCTCGAGCACCTCGAGCGTCTCGGCATCGTCCAAGCGCAGGTGGTCATAGGCAAAGTAGGTCTTGAACGACGATACGCCCGCCTCGCGCATGGCCGAAAGGTCGGCGCGGTTGCGCTCGTTCCACTCGGCGAGTGCCATATGAAAGGCGTAGTTTGCCGTGCAGGTGCCGTCGGCGCGGCGATGCCACTCGGCCAAGGCATCGGGCATGGTCACGCCACGATCGGCCGTCGCGTAGTCCACGATGGTCGTCGTACCGCCGCAGGCAGCCGCGCGCGTGCCGGTCTCAAAGCTATCGGCCGTCCAATCCATGCCGGTCCAGCACTGCATGTGCGTGTGGCCGTCGATAAAGCCGGGAAACACCCAGCAGCCCGTGGCATCCTCGATGGTATCGCTCTCGGCCGGCTCAATCGCCGCGGCGATCCGCACGATCTTATCGCCATCCATGGCAAGATCGGCACGGCGAAGCCCCTGTGGCGTCACGAGCGCGCCGTTTTTGATGATGATCATAATTGCTCCTTATTGATTTATGCAGTTGGCCACGCGATCAAAATACGAGCAGGCGGCGATATGCTCCGCTACTGTCTCTTATACACATCTGACGCTGCCGACGAATAGAG
>CABSYH010000122.1:0-5890 GCA_902481965.1 uncultured Collinsella sp. | reverse complement strand
CGTCGGCAGCGTCAGATGTGTATAAGAGACAGCTCGTCTTTAGAGGCAAAGCCAAAGAGCGTCATGGCGTCCTCGCGCACCTGCATACGGGTATAGAGGCGCACCTCGCCGCCGGGTGTAGGCAGCGTGGCGGCAGTGCTGCCCGAAATGCCGAGCTCAAAGCCCACACCCGATACATCGACAACGGCCGAGCTCATCGTGGCCTCGACAAGCGTTCCATGGAGCTGGGAGATCATCAGTATCCGGTTCCTCTCTGTTGATAGAACTCGCCGCCGGTAAGCGCCCGGGTGCGGCTGAGGTTAACGTGGCAGATGGCGCAGGCCAGGGCATCGGCGGCATGGTCGGGATGTGGGTCGTGATCGAGCTGTGTGAGCGTACGTACCATGTAGGCGACCTGCCGTTTGTCCGCGGCGCCGGTGCCCACAACAGCCTGCTTAATCTGCATAGGCGTGTACTCGCCAATCTCGAGCGCGCATTCCGAAAGCGCCACGAGTGCAGCACCGCGGGCGTGCGCCGTAGGGATGGCCGAGCGAACGTTGGCGCCAAAGTAAATGCTCTCGATAGCAGCGGTATCGGGTCGATAACGCTCCACGACACCCTTGAGGTCGCGGGCGATATGCGACAGGCGCACCGCGAGCGGACTGCCCGCGCTGGTCTCGATACAACCGTAGGCACGGCAGCGAACCTCGCCGCGCCGCTCCTCGATAATTCCCCAACCCGTATGGGCCAAACCGGGGTCGATACCCAAAATGACCAAGCCAACCTCCCCTCGCCACACGCACGGCGCAAGACAAGGCTCCGCGCACTATTCACGAACGTCTGTTCTAGAATAACACAACGGGGACACGATGCTTAGTTGAAGTATCGGGGTTGGGAGCGAATCCTATTCCATAGTTAGTTTTGAGAGAAGAACGGGAACTGTCGGGGATCCACCGGCGGTTGCGGCATCGGCGTGCCCTGGGGCCCACCTTGCGGTCCGCCCTGGCCGCCCATCATCTTTTCGATGGCGTCCTGGACCTCGCCCTCAAACTTTTTCATACCCTCATGCAGGCGACGCTGGCCATCCTCGGAGCGCAGCTCTTCCATCTGCTCGGGCGAAATACCCAACAGGTCACCCAGTATGCCCATCATCTCGCCACGCATGCGCTCGCTTGTATCCTCGTCGGCAAAACGACGCACCTCAGCGCGCGCCAGCGCATCGACCGTCATGCGCTCCTTGCCGCTCAGCCCCAGGTCGGACCATGCGAGCATGTACGGCCAAGCGCGCTCGACAAACGAGCGGGCCGAGACGATCGGCGCCGTCGGCAGCATGCGGCGGGCGGCCTCGCCCTGACGCACGAGCATCAGCAGCAGCGAGCAAGCCTCGGGCTTGCCGGCGGCCATTGGAATGTCGTCGAAAGATCGATTGCGGTCCACGTGCGCCTCGAGCGTGCCATCGACCTCGCCCGGCTCAAGCCCACCGAGCAGCTGCGCCGCGCGGTCGAGCATGTCGACCGGACCGTCGAGCGTCGAGAGCGCTTGCGCCAGCACACGCTCCATGCAATCCTCCACCGCGTTGAGCGTCACGAGCTCCTGCGGCACCACGGCAGACGTGCGGTTGCGCACGCGCGCCACAAACTCGAGGGTCGACAGATACACATCGCCAAAGGGCGCATAATCGCCCTGGTAGCCACCGCAAAGCGCGGGCGCCGCCAGCGCGTACTCAGTTTTGGACAGCGGGCTCAACGCCATCGCGCCCAGCTCGAGCGCCGTATCCTCCAGCATAAGGCCCAGCGTGCGAGAGCGCAGGCGCTCGGCGTCGCCCGCCGACACATCGCGGTCGAGCACACGCGCGGCATCCGGCGCATCGCGCTCAACCGTGCGAATATGCAGGCGCTCGGCAATGGCGCGAACGGCGGCACAGCGAGCAGCCTCGGCCTCCTCCTGCGCCGGCGTAAAGATGCGGTTGCGTCCCAGTACCAGGCCGATCACGTTGCGCGAGCCCAATGCATCGACAGCCAGCGCCGCAAGCAAAGACGACGGCAGATCGCCCTCGAGCGCCACCACGGCGCGCGACGTGCCATGGGCACGGGCGTTATCGCGCACAGCGAGCACCAGCGCCTGCCACAACCACTCCTCGGAGCGAAACTCGGGCAGCTCGTGGTCCTCCAAAGCATCGAGCATTACGCCGCGCTGAATCTCCTGAACCAGCAGGCTCTCCTCAAAGCACGGCGCCTGGGCCACCACGCGCCCGCAATCGTCGAGCACAAACGACCCGCCGGTATACACCGACTCGTCATAGGCACCGACCGGTGCCATGCAGGCAAACCATACACTGCGCTTGGACGCGATCTTGCGGTAGGCACCGCTGCGAACGGCGGCAATGGCGGCCGTCTCGCGGTCGGTCATATCAAACGCGTTGAACTGAAAATAGGCGATGAGGTCGACGCCGGTCGGCAGCATCTCGAGCTCGCGGTCCAGGTCGAAGATCACGGCGATACGTACGCCGTCCACATCGAAGACCGGCGGGGCCCAACGGGCATCGCCGTTCCCGCCGCGCTGCAGGGCAATGCTCGAACGGGCCGGCACCACATGGCCGTCCTTGAGCATCATGTAGTCGAGCAGGGGCTGGCCCTCAAACGAAACCGCCGCGGGCACGATGCAGATCGTATCGAGTTCTTGGATACGCTCGGCGACACCGGTCAGGCCTGTCAGCATGTCGTGCTCAAAGTCGGCAGCGCCCACCAGGCCGCCGGGCAGAGCGCCCATAAAGAGCGGAGCCGGGACGCACAGCACGCGCGCCCCGCGCTCGTGGGCTAAACGAGCCTGGTCCTCGATGCGACCGCAAATGCCCTCAATATCACCCAGGCGCATATCGATCTGTGCAAGTGCGAGCTTCATGGCTCAGCCCTTTCCGTCGTAAACCATCGTTGTCGTAGTAAAAGCGCCGGCCGCATGATGCAGTCGGCGCTCGCATGTGCATATGCTAGCTATGATACCCCGAGCGGGGGCGCGCTCCTAGAACGTCGCGGACCACAGCCCGTGCAGGTTGCAATAGGCATAGACGGTACCGGTCTTGGAGCCGCCGGCAAAAAACGTCGCGGGCTTCATGCCGGGCTCAAGGTAATGGACCTCCAGACGGCCCTCGGCCTCAAGGGCAATCCACTCGATGTAGTGCTCGGGCACCATAGGATGCTCGACCGAGCCCACGCGTGCACGGATCACGTGACCGTCGCGCTCGCTCTCGACGACGGGCACGTGCTTCTCGTGCGCCGCGTCCTCGGTGTTCGCGGTCAGCTCCGTGCAGCCGGCAGGGGTTGCAACGTCGTTGCCAAGGGCGGCAATGAGCTTGCCATCGGGGTCCTTAAAGAATTTCGCCATGATGTTCTCCTTTGCTGATGTGCCGATGTTCTCGAGGTTCTTATGCCCAAAGGCAGGCGAACCATCCACGACATCGCAAATGAACACATAACGAGCGAGGCTAGCGCCCGGGGTCAGAGCGCGCCGGCAACCCGGAGTCATCTCGACAGCCCCGGTTGCCATCTGCGCGGCTAGCGCCTGTCGCCGCCGAGCAGCGCCAGAACATCCTCGCAGGTAAACAGCGCCGAGGAGATGCCGTCGCCACCGAGCACGCTGTTGACCAGGTCGCGCTTGGACTCCTGCATCTGCATAATGCGTTCCTCGATCGTGTCCTTGGCGATGAGCTTGTACACGGTCACGGTATGTTGCTGGCCAATACGGTGCGCGCGGTCGGTCGCCTGGTCCTGCGCGGCCACGTTCCACCATGGGTCATAGTGAATGACCACGTCGGCCGCCGTCAGGTTGAGGCCCACGCCGCCCGCCTTGAGCGAGATCAGAAACACCGGCACCTCACCCGCCTGGAACTGCGCGACCATCTTGGCGCGGCTTTCCTTGGACGATGCGCCCGTGAGCTTAAGAAAGCCGATGTCCTCCTTAGCCAGGCGTTTGCCAATGATATCGAGCATGCCCGTAAACTGGCTGAACAGCAGAATGTGGTGCCCGCCGTCGAGCGCACCGTGCACGAGCTCCATGCAAGCGTCGAGCTTGGCGCTCCCCGCCTTGTAATCCTCGTAGTGTAGACGCGGGTCGCAGCAGATCTGGCGCAGCTTGGTGAGCTCGGCGAGCACCTTGAGCTTGTCTTTCTTAAACTCGGATGCCTCGCGGTGCTGCACCTGCTGGGCGATGCGGTCTTGGTTGGCCAGGTAGAGCTTGTGCTGCTCGCCGGTGAGCTGCGCCATGACGGTGTCCTCGATCTTCTCGGGCAGGTCAGCAACCACGTCTTCCTTTACGCGACGCAGCACAAACGGCGACACGAGCGCCTGCAGGCGAGCGGCGCTGTCACCCTCGGCGTGCTCGACGGGGCTCTCAAAGCGCTTGGCAAACGACTCGCGCGTGCCAAGCAGGCCCGGCATCAAAAAGTCGAAGATGCTCCAGAGCTCGGACAGGCGGTTCTCGATGGGCGTGCCCGTCAGGGCAAAGCGCACACCGGCCGGCAGGCGCTTGGCGGCGTGCGCCACCTGCGTGAGCGGGTTTTTAATGTACTGGGCCTCGTCGAGCACAACGCGGGCAAAGTCCTGCTCGACGTATTCGTCGATGTCACGGCGCATGAGGTCATACGACGTCACAACCACGTTATGCTCGTCGGCGCCGGCGATCTGCACGCGGCGCTGCGCCTTGGCACCCACGATGGCGCACGCATCGAGCGACGGGGCAAAGCGCTCCAGCTCGGCGGTCCAGTTATACACGAGCGACGCAGGGCACACCACGAGCGTGGGCTTGGCGTCCCCCGCCTCCACGCGCGCCAGGATATGCGCGATCATCTGCAGTGTTTTGCCCAGGCCCATGTCGTCGGCCAAGATGCCGCCAAGGCCCAGGTGCTCGAGCGAGCCGAGCCACTGGTAGCCGTCGACCTGATAGCCGCGCAGTGTGGCTTTGAGCGAGACCGGCACCGTAAAGTCCATCTTGCCGAGCGTGTCCAGGCGCTCGACGGTGCGGCGGAACGCGGCGTCGCGATCGGCCTCAAGCGCCGGCGTGCGCGCGAGCATGTTGTCGACAAACAGGGTACTCGACGCGGGAAGCGACACGCCGTCGAGCAGATCGACGGCATCGACGCCCAGGTCCTCGGCAAGACCAAACGCGGCTCGAGCGCCCTCGTCCAGGCGAATGATGTCGCCGGACGTAAGGCGCGCAAACGTTTGATGGCGCTTGTAGGAGTCGAGGTAGATGGCAAGATCTGCCGCCGAAAGACCGCTCGCGCCCAGTTCAACATCGAGCAGGTTGCTCTTGACGGTGGCACGCACCGAAAGCTTGGGCGCAGGGCGCACCGAGATCTGGCGTAGGCGGTCGCTGAGCATGACCTCGCCCAGCTCGGACAGGGCAGACAGGCCCTCGGTCAGCAGGCAGAACAGGCGGGCGTCATCGCGCTCCTCAAACGCCAGGCCGCCCTCGTAAAAGTCGAAATACAGGGCCGCCGTGTCCATAACGCGAAACTCTGCTATCTCGTCGCGCGGCGGCACGCCCGGGCGCTGTTCTTCGAAGGGGCTTCCCGGAGCACCCAGGCTAAAGAGATCTGCCGACCAGTCGCCGTAGGAAACCGTAATCTTGCAGGTCACGAGCCCGTCGTCGACACCGATTGCCATGGCAAAGCTCGGCTCGGGCGCCACGGTGTCGAGCACGGCGGGCGCGGTAAGGTCGGTGTAGTCGCGCAAAATGGGCAGCGCCATACGACAGAACTCCCCCACCTGGTCGACAGCGATATGGATCGGCGTGCGACAGGGCAGTAAGCGCGATAGGAACGGCGCCGCATGCTGGGCAAACGCTACATCGGCGCGGCGCGCACGGCGGGTGTCGACCAGATAGGCAACGTCGCCCGAAGCAAAGCAGTATGCAT
>CABSYH010000121.1:0-5923 GCA_902481965.1 uncultured Collinsella sp. | reverse complement strand
GGCAGCGTCAGATGTGTATAAGAGACAGCCGTGAGATTGCCTGGCCGTTTGGGCGGGCGCGAAGAAAGAAGGCGCGCCGCAGCACGCCTTCGCTGTCTTGGTTATTTCGTTTTCGACCCGTCTAGGCCGCCGTTTTGAGTTGCCGCCCTTCCGCTATGGCGAGGGCGTTCCGCCCGAATCGTCTCTCGGGCTTGATTGCATTGAGCAACCCCCCCCGCGAGATTTTCGAACAGGCTGCGGTACAGCGCGTCCATGGCCAGCACGCTGCGGTGCGCGTCCAAGTGAGCCATGCCGCCGCGCCAGCTCTGGTAGCTCTGCTGCGCCTGCTCGGGCGTCATGACCCCCTCGGCCACCATGCGGGCCATCTTCTTCAGCTTGCGTCGCTCGCGCGTGATGGAGTCGCGGCACGGCTTCATGACGATGTGGCCCGTTTCGGTGTAGAAGATGCGCTTCTTCAGCCACGTGAAGCCGCGCGTCAGCTTCACCACGCGGGTCTTGCGCGGGTTCAGCGCGATGCCGAGCTTCGCGCACTCGTGCTCTATCAGCAGAAGGCACACTTGCAGGTACTCCTTGGACTCGTGGATCAGGTAGAAGTCGTCCATGTAGCGCCCGTAGGCCTCGGGGCGCAGCATCTCGGCCACGTAGTGGTCGATGCGGTTGGGGTGCGCCACCGCGCATATCTGGTTTGGCTCGCTGCCCAGGCCCAGGCCGACCTCGCCCTGCGCGTCTATCAGGCGGTGCTCAAGGGCGACCACGCGCGGGTCGAGCAGCGCGTCGGCCACCTGCCGCTTGACCGGCTCGTGGGCAATGCGCGCGAAGTATTCGGAGAAGTCGCCCAGCAGTATGTAGCCCTCGCGCCCATGCCGCCGCCAGTGGTCGGCCAGGTGGCGCTTGAGCAGCTTAAGGGCGTAGTCGGTGCCGCGCCCCTTGATGTTGGCGGAGTTCGCGGATACGAGCGTGGGGACTATCGCGGGCACGAGGGCGTTCTGGGACAGCGACTTCTGCACCACGCGCTCGGGGAAGTGCACTGCACTGATGTGGCGCAGCTTGCCGCGCTCCCACAGGTCGAAGCGGATGAAACCCCGGCATATGTCGCGGCCCTCCAAAAGGTCTTGGCGCGATTTCACGGCGTTTCGCAGGTAGTCCTTCATGTACCGCTGCGTCGAGGCCTTCCACATGACGCCACGCGCGGCCTGCTTGGAAGCCTTGCACAGGCTGTTGAGGTCGGCCACCGTCTCAAGGGTGCACGCCTTGACGCGCTCGGCCTTGGCCCTGGCGCGCTTCTCCTCGCGGCGCTTCCGGCGTGCGGCCCGCCTTTGCTCCGAGTTCATAGAAGGCACCCCGCACGGCTTGCAATGTGGCTCTGACAGCCGCTTGAGGTATGGCCATGAAACGCGGCGAAGCCACGGAGCGCCGCGCCATGCAAGCAGCGTCCGGCCACCCTCGCGGGGTGCGTATTTACGGGCTCGCGCCCGATGGTCGCGCCTTCCTTCCTCTCCGCGCTCTGCTTTCGGCCCGCTGGCCTACTCGGTCTGGCAGTAAGGGAATCCGGGGCGGGGGCGAACCCAGGTGTTCGTCGCCGAATTGTAGTTGGCATTGCCGTTGTTGTTGACGTAGCACACGTTGGACGAGGAGCCACCCATGACGGAACGCAGCCACCAACCGTACCGAGCTCCGTTCAAGCGGTGCGCGGTATCGCGGAACAGGTCGAACTGGCAGTCGAAGCCCACGCTGTAGCCCTTGGTGCCCCACACTGGGCAGCCGTACACCTCCATCTCGGAGGGCGACCACACCTTGCCGATGTCCTGCCAGCTCCAGCTGTTGGAGTCGCTGAGCGCGCCGCTCGCGCTGTAACGCTCCTCAAGCAGCACGCGCTGGGTGAGCAGGTACTTGGTCAGCCCCTCGGGCAGGCACGCCTCGAACAGCTTCTCCCACGCCTTGAGGTTGCTGTTCAGGTACGGGTTCTTCACGTCTGCGGTGCCCTGGTTGGTGTTCGCAGTGTTCCACATAAGGTAGCTGTCGTTGGCCACGCCGGTGACGGTCTTGGCCACGGCGACGGGCGCGGACGCGATGAACGCGATGTGGTGGCCCTTGGCGCTGTCGCCGCACTGGTAGTACGGGTCGAAGTGCGCAAGCAGGAAGCGCACGGACTGCTGGGCCGCCACGTTTGACGCGCTCACGAGCGGCACGTCGATGTAGTCGCCCACGCGCATGCCGCTGAAGTTCGCGGCCTGCACGCGCTTGTGCAGCGCGTCGTAGATGGTGGCGGAGCCTGAGACCTCGCCCGCGAGAAGCGTTGCGAGCGACTGGCCCGGGTACTTGCCGATCAGGCCCTGTCGGTTGTACTCGGCGTTGTTGAGCGCCGTGGTGGCGTTGGTGCGGGCGGTGTCGTCTATCATCTCGTAGTTGGTGCCGCCCACTGTGAGGATCTTAGCTTGAGCCATTTCGTTTCCTTCTTAAATCAATGTGATGGTATTGCCGCTTGCGGAGCATGTTGAGCCGAACGTTACGGTCACCCCGCTCGCCGATGCCTTTGAAGCCGGGCAGTAGACTGTTCCGCCCATGTATATGAACTGACCTGTCGAGTTCGCCAAAAGCGTTGCGAGCTTCGCGTTCTGGGCACGCAGCTCCGCGACGTCCGAGCTTCCTGCGCTGCCTTGCGCCACGGAGTTGGCGATCTGCAACGCCTGGTTCGCCGCTGCGTCCGCACGCGAAGCCGCGCCGTTCGCCGCAGAGGTCGCGTTGCTCGATGCTTGTTGGTCGGCGATATGCTCGTCATGGCGCTGGCTTTCGGCCTTTTTGCGTTCGATCTCGGCGTTCGATCGGCTCGTCTCGTTGTTCCGGCGCGTGGTTTCGGCATTCTTTCGCGCAGTTTCGTTGTCTTGACGTGTTGTCTCGGCGTTCTTGCGCGACGTCTCGTTGTTCTTGCGGGTTGTCTCGTTGTTGCCGCGCTCGGTCTCAGCCGTTTTCCGAGCGTTCTCGTTGGACACGCGCGTCTTCTCTGCCGCTTCGGCGCTTTCAGTCGCGGTGTTGCAGTTCGCCGCTGCCGTCTTGGCCTCTTCGGCGGCCTCCATCGATAGCGTCGACTCGATGCGGAAGATCGAGCCGTCGGTGGTTCTGGCGCGGTCGATGTTACCCGCATCGTTGAGCAGCAGCGCCGCGCCTTTGTTGGTATCTGCCATCGCACCTCCTTTACTTAGCTAGCACGCCGATCACGATGGCGTGCGGGCCGATTGCCTGGATGATGCATCGGTCGCCTGCCTTGGCTCCCGAGCATGAGGTGGTGTACGGGAGCTTCAGGGATGCCCCCTTCACCGATACGGCCATGGTGGCTCCGGATACGGAATTCACCGTTCCGTAGCACGCCTGCTGGCCGGGAGGGTCGTTGGCGGTCGCATCGGCCATCGCGGCGCCGTATCGGCGCATGGCCGACATGAGTTCATCGCTCATACCTCTTCACCTCCATCTCGATTGGGCATCCTCCCACGAGCGTGAGAGTCGCAGTCCTCACCGCGAACTTGCCGCTGATGCCGGCGCTTGCCCAATCGACCATCACGGCATCGCCGCACGCGATAGGCGCGTACGTCCGCTTGACCGTGACTCTACGGATAGCGCTCTGCTGTGTTCGCAGCATCTCGTTAGCCTTGGCATCGGCGTTCCTCTGTCTCTCGGCATCGGTAGACCCCTCGGGCAGGTCGCTGTAGCTGTACGTGGCCGTCTTGCGCCAACCGCGCGAAACCGTGGAGTAAGGGCTGCTCGGGTCTGAGTCGATGGCCGTGCCACGGTAGAAGGCGTCCTGCGTTTCGTAGTCGCAGTGCACCACGTTGGCGACGCCCGAGCGGTCAAGCTCGTCGACTACATCGTTGATGAAGCGTGCGCCAGAGCCCTCTCGAAGGGTCATGGAAACGGGCCTGTCCTGCGGCTCCCTATATCTGCGAAGTACGGGCCTTCCGTAGGCGTCCTCGTCGACGGCGCGGAAGCCCGCCACGTCGAGCAGCGCGTTGCACGCCGCCAGGCGCTTCGACAGCCTCATGTCGCCCGAATCGATTCCGAGCGTCCAATCCTGCGCTAGCTTGTAGTCGGAGCCTTCGGCGATCACGTCAGCGAAGCCAGCCGCCTTGAGCAACTTTACGACGTAGGGGACAACCACGGTTCCAGCCGCCACCGTGAATGGGGCATCGAATTCGTCCTCCGCAACCTCCGACAGCCTGCCCGACAGGCCTGCCGTGCCGGTTGAGTTGACGCCGCGTCTGGTCCTTTTCGGCGCTGAGACAGCGAAAGTCCCCAGCGCCTCACTGACTGACGCGCCACCGAAGTCGGCATCGAGGTACACCCGCAGCAGATCTGCCCCGATATCGAGCGCCCCGGAGTAATCGACCTGCCCTGTGGTGTAGTCCTTGTCCTGGTTGCGCTCAATGCACCCGCCGTTCTTTATGTTCGTGATTCTCTCGACCTCGTTGCCGCTTGCGCGGTCTACGCGCATGAAGCGGAACGAGGTGAGGAACGGTTTTCCCCAATCAGCCATTTATCGGCTCCTCGAAGACGTTGTGCGTGACGTTGGCCGAACCCTTCCAGATGCCTGCACCCTTCACAGACATGTCGAAGTCCATGGGGCCGTATGCGCGTTCGCCCGCATGTCCGCGCCACCATCCCCTCCACTGCTCGTCCATAATCCGTATGTACCTGTCGTGGCCGTCGCGCTTCATCTCCCATGAGAGCGAGGTCTTTTTGTTCAGCTCGTCGAGCATGTACGAAATGGGCAGGTCGCCGTTCTCGCCGCCATCGGCGAAGTGGTATGTCTCTACGGATCGCTGAGAGCTTGTCGAGTAGTCGCCGTTGTAGTCGAGCACAAGCACGGTCGATGCATCCTGGCCGAAGTTAAGCGCCATCCCGTGCGCGAACACGTTGGCATCGGTCACGGTCTGCGACGAGGTGCCGTTGTCGGCGTACCCGGTGACCTTGTACTCGTAGTCGGTGTTTAGCGGCGGCACGCGGTCAATTGTCTCTTGGGAGTCAAGCACGCCGGATGCTATGACGGCATCGCCGCCGTACGCCACGCGCTCCACCGTGAAGGCGGAGCAGCGGGAGGCGTTGCCGAGCACCAGCGCGTCACCATCGACTGTGATCGTGCCTAGCATGGAAAGCTCATTGCTCACCTCGTCGACCGTCATGGGGCCTACGAGCGTGGTCTGCTCGATCTCGTATGACGAGAGGCCGTTGCGCACCTTCACGTGACACGCCAGCGCATCGTCGTACGACAGCGACACGTCTGGGATGGCCGGTTCCGCCCAGTGCGTCTTGAAGCGGCGCATGGCCGTCTTGGACAGGCCGGAGCCGCCCTTGACCGTGAGCATGAGCAGATAGTCGATGCCGTTGCGTATGGTGGCGTAGCTGCCGAAACTCACGGGCTTCAGGTTCGTGACGTCTGCCGTGGCGACCGTCGCGCCGCCGACCTCTGCGAGCGTGAGCGTTGCCTGCGCGATGCCAGTTTCGTCGGTTGCGGCGACTTGCACCGTGAGCGGCACCGCATCGACGAGCATGCCGTCGGTAGCGGGGAAGGCGACCCAGCACTGCGGGTAGTCGGCGACCGTTATCGCCGCATAGCCAGACCAAGCGCCCCAATCGGCGTGCAGTCCCTTCGTGCGAACGCGAGCTTTCCAACTTCCCTTCGTGAGTGTGACCGATGCGCTTTTCTCGGTCGTGTACGACTTCGTTATCGTCTCGCTGCCGACGAGCTCAAGTTGCGCGGCGGACTGCGCCGAGCCGTCGGGGTGGTTGGGCACCCACGAGAAGGATGCTGCCGACCCCGTTGGCGCAACATGGTCGGCGGTGACCTTCGGTGCGAGAGGCGGCGTGATCGTGGTCACGGAATTCGATTCGACCCACGAAGACGTTAGGCTACCTGTCTCTTATACACATCTCC
>CABSYH010000120.1:0-6024 GCA_902481965.1 uncultured Collinsella sp. | reverse complement strand
ACGAGATTCCTCTACGTCTCGTGGGCTCGGAGATGTGTATAAGAGACAGGGATCAACCCAGCAAGCATGAGCGACACAATAATCGACGAACCGCCGTAGCTAATAAACGGCAACGGTTTGCCCGTCATGGGAAACACGTTGAGGATGCCCAGCGCGTTAATCAAAAACTGCACCGCGAGAATGACCGCGGAGCCAGACGCCATGAGCGCGCCCCGACGATCGGTCGCCTGCTCGGCAATGCGAAACGCCGAGTAGATCAGCATCGCAAACACCAAGAAGAACAGCACGGTTCCGACAAAACCAACTTCCTCGCCAATGATGGCTAGGATGTAGTCGTTGTGCGCTTCGGGCAGATACGAGTACTTCATGGTTGAGTTGCCGATGCCGCGGCCGAACAGACCGCCCGAGGCAAAGGCCATGATGGCAAGCGTGGCCTGATAGCCGTCACCATACTCGTCGGCCCAAGGGTTCAAGGCAACCTGAATACGCACCATACGGTACGGCTCTGCGACAAGCGCAATCACGATCACGAGAATGCCGAAGATTAGCACGCCGATGATAAATCTGGGGTCGAGACCCGCAAACAACGCCATGCACATGAGGGTCAACAGGATGATCAGGACAGTACCGAAATCGGGCTGGATAAAGATCAGAAAGAGCGAAATGCCCAGGTAGATGCCCATCTTGCGAAGGAATTCGTTGATGTTGCCACCGGGCGAAAAGAAGCGATCAAGCATGATGGCCGAATACGCAATGGCAAATGGCTTTAAAAACTCGGAAGGCTGGAACTGAATGCCGGCGATGTTGAGCCAGCGCGTGGCGCCACGGCTGCCGCTGCCCACCAAGAACACCAAAAACAGTAGCCCTATCATGCCTATGAGGAAGATCCTGAGCACATCCTCCCCAAACCAGCTGTCCGGCAAAACGCGCACGATGGCAATCAGCGCCAGAACACCGACCACGGCAAACGCGGCCTGTCGACCCAGAAAAAACGTCGCCGAGCCATTCTCGTGCAGCGCCTCGACCGAAGACGCTGAGTACACCATCAGCAGGCCAAAGCATACCAAGGTAAACAAGCAGGCCATGAATATCAAACGGGGGCGCATGATACGGGCGGGAACGCCGGCAATATAGCGTTCGCTAAACGACTGCCCGCCGCGGCTGGAACGCGGTGTGATACGACGTGAGGAAGCACGGTCCGAGTCGGGCCTCCTCATACCTTGTCGGGGGCTCTCCTCTCTCACCGCAACCCCTATTCCATTTGTGATTTCGATGCAGCGGCAAGCTGGGCCACGTAGTCCTTAAACACGCGGCCGCGCTCCTCATAGCCCGAGAACTCATCGAACGAAGAGCAGGCAGGAGAAAGTAAGATCACGTCACCACGGCTCGACAGCGAACGGGCGACGTCCACGGCGTCGCGTAGGTCATCCGCCTGGGCGATATCCACATCGCCATCGACATCGGCCTCGTCCATAGCGGCGGTGAAGCGCTCGCGCGCATCGCCAAAGCAGACGACCGAGCGCACGTTGTCCATAACGACGCGCGCGAAGTCCGTGAGCGGCGTGCCCTTATCGTGGCCGCCGAGCAGCAAGATCACGTCGTCATCGGGAAATGCCGTCAGTGCCTTCTCGACCGCATCGGTGTTGGTCGCCTTGGAATCGTTGACGTAGCGCACGCCGTCAATCTCGCCACACGGCTCCACGCGGTGCTCGAGCGGCTGGAACGAGGCAAGACCGCGGCAGACACCATCGACATCGGCACCGACCGCCAAGGCAGCCGTGGCGGCGCACAGGGCATTGATAACATTGTGATGGCCCGAGATCTTGAGCTCGGATGTAGCGATGAGCGGGGTCTCGACGCCCTTCAGGCGCACGATCATCTTGCCATCGCGCACAAAGGCGGCATCCTCGCCCTCAGGCTCGTCAAAGGCAACCTTGCAGATGCGACGACCCGGCGTGTAGATGTACTCATCGAACTCGTGAATGCCGGCGTCTTCGACGTCGACAACCGCCAGATCGTCATCGACCATATTGTCAAACAGTTTGATCTTGGCAAGCGCATAGTTCTTATGGCTCTTATGCCAGCCCAAGTGGTCGGGAGTGATGTTGAGCAGCACCGCCACGCGGGGGTGGAGCTCGGTTGTCGTAGCAATCTGATAGCTCGAGAGCTCAGCCACAAACCACTCGTTGTGGGCTCGGCCGTCAATCTCGTTGACCGGCGGCTCGCCGATGTTGCCGACAGCAACGCTGGCCTCGCCGGCAGCCTTAAGCAGATAATCAGTCAGCGACGTGGTAGTCGTCTTGCCGTTGGTACCCGTAATGGCAATCCAGTTATCGGGCGACAGGCGATAGGCAAACTCGGGCTCACCCATAATCTGGGCGGCATGCTCGCGCCCGGCCTTAAAGAAGCCCGAGAACTCCGAGATGCCCGGGCACGTCACGCATACGTCATAGGCGCCCTCGACCTGTTCGGTCCCATAGACAAACGACGCACCAGCAGCCTCGAGCGCACGCGTGGCGTCATTGGGCTCAGAGGTGCCACCGCCATACACGGTAACGGCACTTACGCGCTCGGGATGTGCCAGCGCCCAGCGGGCGACATCGAGACCGGATTTGCCCTGACCCAAAACGAGCAGGCTAAAGACATCAGCAAGAGACATGAAAGACCACTATCCCAACTGGAAGAACAGGGCAAGGCCAACGGCACCAAAGGCCGCAGCGATAATCCAAAAACGGATGACGACCTTGGTCTCGGCCCAGCCCTTCTTTTCGAAATGATGATGGATGGGCGCCATAAGGAAGACGCGCTTGTGCGTAAAGTGGAAGTAGACAACCTGAATCATGACCGACAGGGTCTCAACGATAAACAGGCCGCCGATGATGAGGGAGACGACCTCGGTGTTGGTCATGATGGACGTGCAGGCAAACGCGGCGCCCAGGGCAAGCGAGCCGGTATCGCCCATAAAGATGCTCGCCGGATAGCAGTTGAACCACAGAAAGCCCAAGCAGGCACCGGCACACGCGGTGCAGAAGATGGACAGGTTCACGTCTCCGTGCAAAAACGCCATGGCAGCCATGGCGAGCATGGCAATCATGGAGGCGCCGCCGGCAAGACCGTCAAGGCCATCGGTCAGGTTCACGGCATTAGAAAGACCGGCGATCATCAGCCAGCAAAAGACAATGTAGAACCACGGGAACGAAAGGCCGCAGATGGTGGTCGAAAGCACGCCAAGGTCAATCGTCAGGCCGCCGGGAAAACGAATCTCGGGGGCGACGCCGCACCAGTTGACGGCAAGTACCGTAAAGGTGACACAGATAATGGTTAGGCCGATCATCTTGGCATGAGGCGTCAGACCGAGCGAGCGCCCATGCGTAACGGAGGTCAGGTCGTCGATCAGGCCCAGCACGCCGGTCGCCAGCGTGGCGAGCAGCACGAGCACGAGCTCGGTGGTGAGCTTGCCCATCAGCAGGCAGGTCAGCGAAATCGCGACGAGAATGACAACGCCACCCATGGTGGGCGTTCCCTGCTTAACCAAATGACGCTTGGGGCCGTCGGCACGAACCTGCTGGCCGATACCCTCGACCTTGAGCAGCTTGATCCACCACGGCATGAGCAGCAGCGCAATGGCAGCGGCGATGCCAAGCCCCAAAAAAGCCTGATACGTTGGATACGAGGGATTGCCGAACATGGGCTAGCACACACCTTCCACAAAGCGGTCGAGCTCAACAAAGCGGGAACCCTTGACCAGTACAACATCATGTTTTTCAAGCGCGCCGCCCATGCGGTCGAGCACCTGCTGATAATCGGAGAACACCTGGATGCGGTCCTCGTCCATGCCCATCATGCGCGCGGCATCGGCCATAAGCTGGGCCAGCTCACCACCCACGCACGCCAGCATGTCGAGCTTCTTGGCGGCGGCATAGGCGCCCACGAGCTCATGCATGCGAGGAGCCTCATCGCCCATCTCGCCCATCTCGCCCAGGATCGCCATGCGAGACCCCGTGCACGAAAGCGAGCACAGTAGATCGAGGCCAGCAGCCATGGATTCGGCACTGGCGTTATAGGAATCGTCGATGACGCGGGCACCGCTCTTGGCGCGCTTGATCTCCTGGCGGTGACCGGTGATCGTGAGGCCCCTAAAGGCAGCATCGATCTGCTCGGGCGTCAGGCCCAGGCGATAGGCAACCGCGGCGGCCTTAACGGCATTTGGGACGGACTGCACGCCGGGGATGGCAAGCATGGTATCGATCGTCTCGCCCTGGCCAAAATCGAGCGTAAAGACCGGACGGCCCTCGTCATCAACACGAATGTCGCGGGCACGGACCTCATCATCGTCCGAGACGCCGGCCAGCATCACGTCGATACCAGCAGGCTGGGCGAACGTATCGCGAATGAACGGCGTAAAGTCGTCCTCGCCGCCCAAAACCAGCAGCGGCAAGAAGTCGCCGGCGGCGCACATACCCTGGACAATCTCGGCCTTAGCGCGGGCGATGTTCTCGCGGCTGCCCAAAATGCCGATGTGAGAGGTACCAATCTTGCTCACGATGGCAAGGTTGGGATTGGCGGACTGGGACAGGCGCTCAATCTCGTGGAAATGGTTCATGCCCATCTCGAGCACCAGGACCTCGGTATCGGCCGGAGCGGAAAGCACCGTGAGCGGCATGCCGATCAGGTTATTGAAATTGCCCTTGGTGGCCCAGACACGATAGCGCTTGGCGAGCACGGCGGCGAGCACGTCCTTGGTCGTCGTCTTGCCGATGGAACCGGTAATGCCAACGACCAGGCAGCCAAGCTCCAGGCGATACGTGTGCGCCAAACGCAGCAGAAGCTCCTCGGGATCATCGGTCAGCAGGATGGCGCACCCCTTGTCCTGCGCCAGCGAGACCAGCTCGGCCTCGGGCTCACGCGTCATCACGACGGCGCCGGCACCCGACTGGACGGCACGGGAAGCAAAATCATTGCCGTCGACGTTTTCACCGGGAAAGGCGACGAAAATCGTCCCTTCCTCGACCTGGCGCGAGTCGATAACGCACCCGCGGCATACCCGATCGGCTTCTCCCGTCACGGTTCGGGCCCCTGTTGCGGCCGCGAGGTTGTTGACGGCGATCTCTATCATTGCAGCTCCCCTGTAAACCTAATAATGCTATCGGCGTATTGTATCCCAGCGCCGCACATGCGTGGTGCAGGGCATGTGAACACCCTCATATGGGACAACAAACCACGCCCCAAAGATTGTAACCCCCTACTTCGTGTGCGGGATACCCAGCACGTCGAGCGCGTTGGCCATAATGGACTGGAACGGCACCGCAGCGGCATCTGAGCCGCTCGGCGTTCCGTCGAGCGTGATATAGCACAGCACCTTGGGCGATTGTGCCGGTGCAAAGCCCATAAAGGACGACATGTAGTTCTCCTTGAGGTAGCCGCCGTTCTCGTCGGCACGTTCGGCCGTACCGGTCTTACCCGCCACGTCATAGCCGTCAACCGCGCCGCCAACGCCCGTTCCCTCGGACACGACCGTCTGCATGCACGATGTCACCTGGGATGCGGCGTCCTCCGAAATCGCGCGCTCACCTTCGCCCCAGTCCTTCTCGTCGCCTTTGCTGGACTTATAGAAGTGCGGTGTCATCATCACGCCGCCGTTGGCGATGCCGCCCACGGCACGTGCGATCTCAATCGGCGAGACGGACAGTGCCTGTCCAAAGCTCATCGAGCCCAGCGTGGCGCCGTCATACTGGTCACGCTCCTTGACGATACCCAGGCTCTCTCCCGGAAAATCGACACCCGAGCTGTGACCGATGCCCCACTTGTCCACATAGGCGGCAAAGTCGTCGGCACCGATCTTGCGCCCCACTAGGACAAAGCCCACGTTGGACGAACGGCGCATCATCTCGCGCACATCCATGGTCATGGCATAGTCGCGCTTGTCGGCATCGGTGACGGTATCGTCGCCCACCTTGATGCTCGCCGGCACCTCAAACGACGTACTCGCTGTCTCTTATACACATCTGACGCTGCCGACGAATA
>CABSYH010000119.1:0-6036 GCA_902481965.1 uncultured Collinsella sp. | reverse complement strand
GCTTGCCGATGCCCCCGGTGTTTCGTTTATCGCGTGCGCGACCGACACTATGGCTGCCGGCGCCCTGCGCGCTCTTGACGAGGTGCGTGGCATGGGCGAGGGCGTGCGTCGCGTGAGCGGCTTCGGCGACAACGCATTTTTGCGCGCGCTGACGGGCGGCATTCCCACCGTGCATTACGGCTACCTGACCAGCGGCGTTGAGGCGACCAATATGTTGCTCAACGCGCTCGATGGCGAGGAGGGGGAGAGCGGTCTCAAGACGCTCAAGCTCGGCCATCAGCTTATGAATGTCTAGGCCTTGGGCACGTCTGCCTGCCTCTGAGACCCCTGTTTTTACTTCAAAACTACCTTTCGCCGGCTTTTTCCTACCGTTCACCTTACTATGAAAACGATTACAGTCATATCAAACTGAAAACGATTACAGTGTAAGTGTCAAAGATGGCCGGGTGCACATGCGCCCGTTGGAGGAAAGGGAAGTCATGGACTACCGCAAATCAGCCCAAGAGGTGCTCGACAATGTTGGCGGCGCCGACAACGTTGTTTCGGCCGCACACTGCGCCACGCGTCTGCGCCTGGTGATTGCCGATAATTCCAAGGTTAACAAGGAGGCCATCGAGAATGTCGATGGCGCCAAGGGCGTCTTTGAGGCCCAGGGCCAGCTGCAGATTATTTTTGGCACCGGCACCGTCAACAAGGTCTACGAGGAGTTTATCGCGCTCAGTGGCGTCGAGGCTGCCACCAAGGCCGAGGTCAAGGAGGCCGCGGCGCAGCAGCAGAACATCTTTATGCGTGCCATTAAGGTGCTCGGTGACGTCTTTGTCCCCATCATCCCCGCCATCGTGGCTTCGGGCCTGCTGCTGGGCATTATGAGCGCCCTCAACTTTATGGCCTCCAACGGCTTTATCGCGCTCGACACCAATAACTTTATTTATAAGATCGCCAACCTGGTCTCGGGCACGTCCTTTGGCATTCTGCAGATCCTAATCGGTTACTCCGCGGCTAAGGCCTTTGGCGCCAACCCGTACCTGGGTGCCGTCGTCGGCGGTGCGTTCATCAACTCCTCGCTGCAGAGCGCCTACACGGTTGCTTCCGAGGGCGTTCAGACCATGGTTACCGTCATCCCCGGTGTGTATAGCTTTGAGTGGGTCGGCTATCAGGGCCATGTGATCCCCATCGTTATCGCCTGCGCCATTCTGGCCTTCCTCGAGAAGCGCCTGCACAAGATCGTTCCCGAGATGTTCGACCTCTTTGTGACTCCGCTCGTCTCGGTATTCGTGACCGTGCTCGTGACGCTCGTTGCCGTCGGCCCCATCTTTGTCTGGGCCGAGAACGCCATCCTCGGTCTGATCCAGACCCTGCTGACCCTGCCCTTCGGCATCGGTTCCTTTATCGTCGGCCTGTTCTATGCCCCCACGGTCGTTACCGGTATCCACCAGATGTACACCGCCATCGACCTGGGCCAGCTCGCCCAGTACGGCGTGACTTACTGGCTGCCCATCGCTAGCGCTGCCAATATCGCCCAGGGTGGCGCCGCGCTTGCCGTTGCCTTTAAGACCCGCGATGCCAAGATCAAGGGCCTGGCGCTTCCTTCGGCTCTGTCCGCCTTCATGGGCATTACCGAGCCTGCCATCTTTGGTGTGAACCTGCGCTTCTTTAAGCCCTTCATCGCCGGTTGCATCGGCGGCGGTTGCGGTGCCTTGGTCTGCGCGCTCACCTCGTTGGCTGCCTCCGGCACGGGTGTTACCGGTATTTTCGGTATCCTGCTGTGCCTGGCCCAGCCCGTGCAGTACGCGATCATGTTTGCGGTCGCCGCGCTGGTTTCCTTTGCCGTCTCGTTTGTTCTGTACAAGGACGAGCCCAAGGCTTCCGAGCAGGCCTAAGAGCTTTTGATTGAGGGGATGCCCGCGGGTTGTATGCTCACGGGCGTTTCCTGTATCTTGTGCCGTTCTCTGGCGCCTTGTTACTTTCGATCCGTTAGGACTTTGATATGTCTAATGCACTTGGTCGCGACCTTGCAAAGCTGGTTGCCGCTGTTGACGCTGCCGCCTCTGAGTGCGGTCATGGCGCGTATGGCCAGCATTTCCACATTATGCCGCCGGCGGGTTGGCTCAATGACCCCAACGGTCTTTGCCAGGCAGATGGCGTGTTCCATGCCTATTTTCAGTATGCGCCGTTTGATGTCGAGGGCGGCGTTAAGGCCTGGGGTCATGCGACGAGCCGCGACCTTATGACGTGGGACTACGTTGGCGCCCCGCTGTTGCCCGACGAGCCGTTCGATTGCCATGGCGTGTATTCGGGCTCCGCGCTTGTCGAGGACGGTCGCATTCGCGTGCTGTACACAGGCAACGTTAAGCTTTCCGATGCAGATGGCACATACGACTACATCAATACCGGCCGCCGCGCCGATACTGTTTATGTCGAGAGCGTTGATGGCCTTGCCGGTCGGGAGTTCAGCCAAAAGCGCGTGGTGCTGGCGTCCGAGGATTATCCCGACGATCTGACCTGCCACGTGCGTGATCCCAAGGTGTGGCGCGATGATGATGGGCGTTACCACATGGTGCTGGGCGCGCGTCGTCGCGTGGATGGGCCGCATGTCGAGAGTCGTTTTTGCGCGATGCACGGCGAGGGCGCCGGGCGCGATGTAGGCGAGATCCTGGTGTATGGCTCGCCCGATATGCTGAGCTGGGAGCTCGAGAGCCGCGTGTCTACGCCCGAGCGTTTTGGCTTTATGTGGGAGTGCCCGGGATACCTTGAGCTTGAGGCCGATGACGGCGTACCGGCGAAGTGGCTGTCCTTCTCGCCCCAGGGGCTCGAGGGCGGTCGTTGGGACCGCGGCAACGTATACGCTGCCGGCTACATGCCTGTAACGGGCGACATTACAGATGACGATGGCGAGTATGAGCTGGGCGAGTTCCGCCTGTGGGACGCCGGTTTTGACTTCTATGCCCCGCAGGAGTTCACGGCCGAGGACGGTCGCCACATTCTGATCGGCTGGATGGGCATGCCCGATGAGCCGACCTATGGCAACGCACCCACCGTGGCGTGCGGCTGGCAGCACTGCATGACGGTGCCGCGTGAGCTCACAGCCGGTGCCGGCGGCGTGGTGCTGCAGCAGCCGGCACGAGAGATCGAGCGCCATTATGCCTCGGTGCGTGTGGGGGAGAGCTCGTTGGAGGTTGCCGGCGATACCTGCTTTGACGTTGTTGTCGACGGTGTCGACGGCGCATTTACCGCGACCGTTGATGGCGAGCTGAAGCTGGCGTTTGTGCTCGCTGAGGGCGAACTGCCCTCGCGCTTTGAGATGCGATTTACCGATGAGGGTCGCGCTTCTGCCGGCTGCGGTCGCACCGTGCGTTGGGAGCCCGTCGACGAGGTTCGCAACGTGCGTATTGTCGGCGATGCCTCGTCGGTCGAGGTGTTTGTGAACGATGGCGCGCTCGTGTTATCGACGCGCATCTATCCCGAGGCCTATGGCGTGACCGTTGACGCTCCGGGTGCGAGCGTGACATATCACACGCTCAACATCTAAGCGACTCGTCGCATATCGGCGCTATACTGCAGCCGTTGCCCACGATGCGGGAAACACCCGCATCGTGGGTTTTTGTTTATGAAGGGGCGGTGCCTTGTGGATGTACAGCAGCTAGAAGAGGCCTGGGCTTTAAGGGCCGGCGCGCGTGAGGCGCGTCTTGTTGCGGCCTCGCATGTGCCGGCGGCGCTGTCTTTGTTGGGGATTGTACGTCCCGGCGATCGCCTGGTTGCGTTTGCCGATGACTTTGTCGATGTGTTTGCGCACGGCTTTGATGGCTGCGACGTGGCTATGGTGGGGGAGCCATCGGTTGCGGCGTTTGCTGCTGCGTCTGAGGGCTTTGATACTTCGGTTGAGGTCGAGGGGCCGCACCTGTGGTGGTTCGTCAACTCCATCGGCGGGTTTGGACTGCGCGTGCCCGATCTGCGCACGCTCGGTCGGGCGGCGCGTGAGGCCCATGCGCTGCTGGTTGTGGACAACACCGTGGCGTCTGCTTTTGGCTGCGATCCGCTGCGGCTGGGTGCTGCGCTGTCGCTCGAGGCGCTCGATCGCGTATGCGCCGGCGATGCTCCGCGCAAGTTGGTTGCCGTATCGGTCGCGCGCTCGCAGCTCAAGCGCCATCGTGTGGAAGCTGCTGCCGAGTGCACGCATGCGCTGTTTGTGGACTGCGATGCGTCGGCACTCGATCTGTCTGTTGAGGAGGCTGAAGTGCTTGAACGCGGGCTGGACTCGCTCAATGCCCGCATGCAGGCACACTTCGACCGCGCCCGTGCGCTGGCTGAGTATTTGGCTGCCAATGAGATGGTGCGCGACGTGCGCTATCCCGGTCTGAGCTTGCATCCCGACCATGCGGTTGCAACGGGAATCCTCGAGCATGGCTTTGGTCCGGCAGTTGAGTTTGACCTAATCGGGCGTAGTGCGGGTGATTTGTTTGATGCTTTACCGGGGGAGTTCCGCACATCGCCCGCCGGCGGTGCAACGACGCGCCTTTCGGCCCTACGTGGCAAACAGGGGAGCACCATCCGCCTCTTCGCCGGCACCGACGACCCTTTACAGGTAGCCGCCACCCTCGACAGCGCCCTTCGCAAGTTAGCTACTCTTTGATACTTGCGATGAGGGCGTCGGCTTTTGTGGCGATGACGTTGTTGATGTCGGCCTGCAGCTCCTCGTAGACCGCAATGGCTCGCTCGCCGGCGGGGGTGAGGGTGGATCCGCGGGCGCCGTCGCGCTCGATGAGCTTGCAGCCCAGCTGGCCTTCCGCCTCGTTCACAATACGCCACGCTTTGGAATAGGCCATGCCCATGCTCTTGGCGGCGCGGTTGAGCGAATGCTCGCGGGCGATGCCCTGCAGCAGCAAGACGCAGCCGTGGCCGAAGACGCCCGGCAGATCTTTGTCGCACGCTTGAATGACCAGCTTTGCCGTTGTCCTGTACTCCATGCGCTTCACGTCTCCCCGCTAAAGTGTTTGCTGGGCAAACGCAAACCCTGCGTCAAACCCTCGTGTGCTCTTCTTAAATCATGCATTGTAGCAGTCAAAGTGCGTTAAGATACTTCCCCAGTATTGGGCGCCCAAGGTTGGGCTGGGTCCTACGAGGCCTGCAGCCGACCGGTCGCATGGAAAAAGGAGAAACATGGCTACGTTCTTTCCCGGTGAGTCCCACACGTTTTCGGAGTATCTGCTGGTCCCTGGTTACTCGTCCTCGCAGTGCATCCCCAACAACGTCTCTCTTAAGACGCCGCTAACCCGCTATAAGCGCGGTGAGAAGCCGGCAATCACCCTGAACATCCCCATGGTTTCCGCCATCATGCAGTCCGTCTCGGGCGTCGACATGGGTGTCGCGCTCGCTACCGAGGGCGGCCTGTCCTTCATTTATGGTTCCCAGAGCGCCGAGTCCGAGGCCGCCATGGTCAAGGCCGTCAAGGATCACAAGGCCGGTTTCGTTCAGTCCGATTCCACGCTGACCCCCGACATGACCATGGAGCAGGTCATCGAGCTCAAGGAGAAGACCGGCCACTCCACCATGCCGGTCACCGACGACGGCACTCCCAAGGGTAAGCTCTTGGGCATCGTCACCAGCCGCGACTATCGCCCCAGCCGCGATGACCACCAGACGAAGGTCTCCGAGTTCATGACCCCGCGTGAGCAGCTCATCGTGGGCGACAAGAACATCAGCCTCAAGGTCGCTAACGACGTCATCTGGGACAATAAGCTCAACGCCCTGCCCATCGTCGACGACTACGATCACCTGATGGGCATCGTTTTCCGCAAGGACTACGACAGCCATAAGACCAACCCCAACGAGCTGCTCGATAACGACAAGCGCTACATGGTCGGCGCCGGTATCAACACCCGCGACTATGCCGAGCGCGTGCCGCTGCTCATCGAGGCCGGCGCCGATGTCCTGTGCATCGACTCTTCCGAGGGCTTCAGCGAGTGGCAGAAGCGCACCATCGAGTGGATCCGCGCCAACTACGGCGAGGACGTCAAGGTCGGCGCCGGTAACGTTGTC
>CABSYH010000118.1:0-6060 GCA_902481965.1 uncultured Collinsella sp. | reverse complement strand
GCATACGAGATTCCTCTACGTCTCGTGGGCTCGGAGATGCGTATAAGAGACAGGTTGACATATGTCAGATAAGGAGTGCGCATGGCAGGAAGACGCGAGAAACTGCGCCGCGTCGGGATCATCCCCGAATACCGCGGCTTTACCCCTGACGGCCTAGCCAGCGGAGACGCCATCGACATGACGATCGACGAACTCGAGGTGCTGCGCCTGTGCGACCTGGAAGGCCTTAACCAAGAGGCAGTCGCACAGCAGATGGGCATCGCGCGCGCCACGGTGGCGGCAATTTGCAGTCGAGCGCATCGCAAGGTGGCAAACGCGCTGGTCAATGGACGGGCAATCGTCATCGAAGGCGGCAATATCGCGTACTCCCCCATCACCACAACGACGGCCGTATGGCCAGCAAAGGAGGTCGACACCATGAGGGTGGCAACCACGTACGACAACGGCAACATCTTTATGCACTTTGGCCGCAGCGAGCAGTTCAAGATCTACGACGTTCAGGACGGCAAGGTACTCAGCGAGCAGGTCGTGGGCACCGGCGGCACCGGCCACGGCGCCCTAGCGGGCCTGCTCGCCAACGGCGGCGTGGACACGCTCATCTGCGGCGGCATCGGCGGCGGCGCTATCAACGCGCTTGCCCAAGCCGGCATCACGGTATACGCAGGTGCCCAGGGCAGCTGCGACGCTTGCGTCGAGGCCCTTATCGCCGGCACGCTCGCACAAAACGGCGAGGCC
This sequence comes from uncultured Collinsella sp., assembly GCA_902481965.1. Classification (GTDB taxonomy): domain Bacteria; phylum Actinomycetota; class Coriobacteriia; order Coriobacteriales; family Coriobacteriaceae; genus Collinsella. The sequence continues at coordinate 5,325 of CABSYH010000118.1, read as the reverse complement.
ACGTGCGGCTGCCACGGCCATGACCACGCCCACGAACATGGCGAGGCCTGCAGCTGTCACGGCCATCACGAGCACGAGGGCCACGAGGGCTGCGGCTGCCACTAACGGCACGGCACCGCGAGCTCAGGGCACGACGCTAAACGCAGCCCAACAATCAAAGCCAACAACAAAGGCCACCCGGTAGCTTCCGAGTGGCCTTTGCCATATCAAGCTGGAATTACAGCTCTATTTCTTATTACGCATCTGCGCTTCCATCTGGCGCAGCAGCTCCATATCGGACTTGGGACCGCCCGTACCCAGGCCGCCCATGCCGCCCAGACCCATAGCGTCCAGGCCAGGGATATTGGGCATGCGCATCCTCTTGCCCTTCTTTCCCTTTTTGCCCTTCTTGCCACCGGCCTGTGCCTGATTAGCCATCGTGCGCATGCGACCCATCATCTTGTTCATCTCGCCCCACTGCTTCATAAGGCTATTGACCTCGGTGGGAGTTACACCGGCGCCCTTGGCAATGCGGGCACGGCGCTGACCGTTGATGATGGAGGGACGCAGGCGCTCCTCCTTGGTCATCGACATGATAATGGCCTCGTTCTTATCGAAGATGCCCTCGTCCAGGTTGCCACCCATCTGGTTGAGCGCACGCTGGCCGCCGGGGAGCATGCCCAGGATGCCCTTCATGCCGCCCATCTTCTTGACGGCCTTCATCTGGTCGAGCATGTCGTTCATGGTGAAGCCCTCGCGCAGCATTCGCTCGGCAGCCTCGAGCTGCTCGGCGTCGGCCGCCTCCTGGGCCTTCTCGATAATGCCGACAACGTCGCCCATGCCAAGAATGCGCTTGGCCATACGATCGGGATAGAACGGCTCCAGCGAATCGGGCTTCTCGCCCATGCTCACGAACTTGATGGGCTTGCCGGTCACCTGGCGCACGGAAAGCGCGCCGCCGCCACGGGCATCGCCGTCGAGCTTGGAGATGATCACTCCGTCAAAGTCGGTGCGCTCGGCAAAGGTCGAGACGACGTTGACGATATCCTGGCCGGTCATGGCATCGACGACCATCAGCACCTGATCGGGCTTGACGGCCTTCTTGATGTCCACGGCCTCCTGCATCATCTGCTCGTCGATCTGAAGGCGACCGGCGGTATCGACGATGACCACGTCACGCAGGTGGTCGACGGCCTCCTGGATGGCGCCCTTGGCGATGTCGACCGGATGCTCGCCGTCACCGCGGAAGACCGGCACGCCGATCTCTCCACCGAGCGTGGCCAGCTGGTCGGCAGCGGCGGGACGGTAGACGTCGCACGCGGCGAGCAGCGGCGAGCGGCCCTGCTTCTTGAGGAGGTAGGCCAGCTTTACGGCCGCCGTGGTCTTACCGGAGCCCTGCAGGCCCACGAGCATGATGACATTGGGAATGCGGTTGCTAAAGACGAGCTTGCTCTCGGTGGAACCGAGCATCTCGGTGAGCTCGTCGAGCACGATCTTGACGACGTTTTGCGCCGGCGACAACGACTCCATGACCTCTGCGGTCATGCAGCGTTCCTTGGTCTTGGCGACGAACTCCTTGACGACCTTGAAGTTGACGTCGGCCTCGAGCAGCGCCATGCGAATGTCGCGCATGGCCGAGGTAATGTCGGCCTCGGTCAGCTTACCCTTGCCACGCAGACGGTCAAATGTGTCGTTGAGGCGATCGCTCAGGGAATCAAACACTGGTTACTCCTTAGTTGGACTCGCCCACCAGGGCGCGGCAGAAATCTTTGGCATTGAACTCCTGCAGGTCATCGACCTGCTCGCCCACGCCGATGCGCAGGATGGGAAGCTTGAGCTTCTCGGCCACGGCCATGGCGATACCGCCCTTTGCCGTGCCGTCGAGCTTTGTCATGATAATACCGTCCAGACCCAGCGCCTCGTTAAACTCGAGCGCCTGGTTGAGGCCGTTTTGGCCCGTTGCGGCATCGATCACGAGCACGACATAGACGGGCATGGGGCCGGCGGCCATATTGGCGGCGCGCTTACGGGTCACATTGACCACCTTGGCAAGCTCGCGCATGAGCTCGGGGCTCGTGTGCAGACGACCGGCGGTATCGATGAGCACCAGGTCGCTGCCGCGCTTGTCGGCCTCGTCGAGCACGTCGTAGCAAACACTTGCCGGGTCGGAGCCGCGGTCGCGCTTGATGACGGGGACGCCAGCTCGCTGGCCCCACACATCGAGCTGCTCGATAGCTGCAGCGCGGAAGGTATCGGCCGAACCGATCACGACGTTCTTGCCGCGGGCGGCCATGGCGCTCGCGATCTTACCGACCGTCGTGGTCTTGCCGGCACCGTTAATGCCCACAAACAGCACGCAGCTCGGCGTATCGGAGAACGGATCACGCTCGATGGGCACAAAGTGCTGCTCAAGCTGCTCGGCCAGGGCGCGACGGAGTTGCGGGGCGGTCTTGAGGTTCTTCTTAGCCGCGGCATCACGCAGGTCATCGGAGACCTTTATGGCGACCTCGGCGCCCATGTCACCCATGACGAGGGTGTCCTCAAGGTCCTCCCAAAAATCCTCGTCGACCTCGCCGCCAAAGTAAAAGACCTCGTTGAGGGCCTCGCGACTGCGCTCAAGTCCGCGCGAGAGAGCATCGAAGAATCCCATTATGCATTCACGACCTTTCCGGTTTCGCGATCGAGTTTTTGCGAGACGACGCGACTGACGCCGTCGGCTTGCATCGAGACGCCATAGAGGACGTCAGCGTCCTCCATAGTACGGCGCTGATGCGAAATGACCAAGAGCTGCGTATCGGAACGCAACACATCGAGCGCGCCGATGAGCTTGGACAGGTTGGCGTCATCGAGTGCCGCCTCGACCTCGTCCAGCACATAGAACGGCACCGTGCGCGTGCGGTACACAGCAAAGAGGAGGGCGAGCGCCGTCAGGCTCTTCTCGCCGCCCGACATGAGCATCATCTTGGTGATGCGCTTGCCGCGCGGCTGCGCCACGACCTCGATACCCGTCTCGGCAGGATGCTCGGGATCGGTCATCTCCAGATGAGCCTGGCCGCCCGGGAAGAGCATAGCGAAGATCTCGCGGAAGTTCGCGTCGACCTTCTCAAACGTCACCAGGAACGCCTTGCGCATCTTGCGATCAATGGCCACCGTGATCTTGGTGAGCGCCTTGCGTGCGCTCTCCAGATCGGCCAGCTGCTCCTCGATGTAGTCGGCGCGGCGCTTGAGCTGCTCGTACTCCTCCATGGCAACTTGGTTAACGGGACCAAGGTTGTTGATCTGGCGCACAAGCTGGTTGAGTTCGCGCTCGGCGGCATCGCGGTCCGTGGGCGCCGGAAGCATGAGCGCTTCCTCGAGCACCGTCGTGCCATCGGCGGTAATGGCCTTGATGGCAGCCTCGACCTGCACCTCGAGCTTGCCACGCGCGACCTTGAACTCGTTTTGCGTCGCCGTGGCGGCATCAACCCGCTCCTTGGCACGGGAGACCTCGGCCTTGGCATCCTCGATGGTCTTCTTGAGCGAAGCGGAGTCCGCCTCCTCCAGAGAGGCCTGGTCACGCAGGCGCGCTGCCCAATCCGACGCGCGTTCCAACAGGGCAGAATAGCGTTCGTGCATGGGATCGACGCGCAGGCGCAGCAGCTCGAGCGAGCGCGAGGCCTGGCGTGTTCCGCGGATACGACGGTCGATGCCCTCAAGACGATGCTCCAGGTCGGGCACGCGGCCCTTCAGCGAACGCAGGCGTTCACTCGTCTGGGCTAGGCGAACCTTGGCGTCGGCGAGCTTGCCGGCAGCTTCGGAATCGTCACGGCGAACGCGGTCGAGTTCGTCGTTGGCCTCGGCAATCTGCAAGCCCAGATCGCTTGCCTGCGCGCGGGCCTCGTCACGCGAACGGGTGAGCTCGTCAACGCGCGGGCGCGCAGCGCGAACGGCTTCGGCGGCCTGCTCGCGGCGCTTGGAGATGCGCACGCGCTCGACCTCGGCATTGTTGGCGCTTTGCTCCAAGCGGCCGATCTCGGAGAGCAGCGAGCAGCGCTCACCCTCAAGACGGGCAATCTCACCGGCGGCATCGCCCTCAGCGGCACGCGCTTCCTCAACGGCCGCATTGGCCTCGATGACCTGATCCGACACATGCTCAAACACAGCGGCCAAATCGGGCTCAAGCCCCTCCAGCTCGCGAATGCGACGCTTACGCTCCAGAGCACCCGACGCCTCGCCGGCATCGAGGCCCACACGCACCAGGCCGCCGCAGGCGACGCGGGCGCCATCGGAGGTCACGTAAGTCACGCCGTCAACGACCGGCGCCGACAGCGCGGCAGAAAGATCGTCCACGACGTAATAGCCGCCGAGCAGCGCCTCGACGACAGGTCCGTAGCCTGCACGCACGGACAGACGATCAACCAGGCGGGTACCGGCAGCGCCCTCAGCGGCGGTAGAGCCGCTCACGCCGCGCGTCACCAGCAGTGCTTCGCCCGAGGCCTTCTTTTGGTCCAGAGCCGCACGACCGGCACGCTCAAGCGTGGCGGCGTCATCAAACAGCAGCGCATCGATATCGCCGGCGAGCAATTGCTCAACCAGGCCCTCAAGCTCGCGCGGGGCCTCCAGCACGTCGCCCAGACGACCCAAGACATCGTCGCCCAGCGCACCCACCAGACGGCTCACGAGCGGCGAGCTGTCGGCCATGCGGGCATCGAGTTTCTTTTGGCTGGAAAGCTCCGAGCGCACCTCGGACAGCTTGTTGCGCGCCTCACTCTCACGATTACGCAAGTCCTTCAGGGCTGCACGGGCGACCTCGGTGGCCTCACGCGCATCGGCCTGGGCCTGGCGCGCTTCCTCAAGAGCGCCTTCAAGCTCCTCGGCGCGGTCACGACGGCTCTCGAGCGAGGCCATGACCTCCTCGAGCTGCTCGTCAATCTGCTCCAGGCGCGAGGCATACATGTTGTCCTCGACCTCGGCATTGCTCAGCGAGTCCTTCACCTTGGCGAGCTCGAGCGCGGCGTTATCGGCTACGCGCTGAACATCGCGATGCTCACGCGTAAGCTGCGAAATCTGATTGTCGAGCGCCACGCGCCGCTCGTGGAGCTCAGCGGCGGCAGGACCAGCGGCGTCAACGTCCTCCTGGGCCTGCATATGCGCACCGGTCACTTCCTCAAGCTGCGCACGCGCGTCCTCAAGCTCCTCGACCACGCGACGACGCTGATGCTCGGAGCTCGAAATCTGCCCGCGCATATCAGACAGGCGCGACACCATGTTGTGACCCTTTTCCTCGAGCAGGCGCATGTCGGAGTTAATGCGGCCGACCACATCTTGCATATGGCTGTCTCTTATACACATCTCCGAGCCCACGAG
>CABSYH010000117.1:0-6092 GCA_902481965.1 uncultured Collinsella sp. | reverse complement strand
CTCTACGTCTCGTGGGCTCGGAGATGTGTATAAGAGACAGACCATCTCGCGCGCCATCTTGGTTGCGCGCTCCAGATCGTTGCTCGCGCCCGACGTAATGTCATCGCACATGAGCTCCTCGGCAACGCGACCGCCCAAGAACACGGCAAGCTCGTCGAGCATCTCGTTCTTGGTCTTGAGGAAGTGGTCCTCCTGCGGAAGCTGCAGCGTGTAGCCCAGCGCCTGGCCGCGGCTGACGATCGAGATCTTGTGGACCGGATCGGAGTGCTCCAGGATGTGGCCCACCAGGGCGTGACCGCTCTCGTGGTAGGCAATCGTGGTGCGCTCGGCCTCGGTCATCACGCGACCCTTGCGCTGCGGTCCGGCAATCACGCGCTCCATCGATTCCTCGACCTCGTCCATCGAGATCACGGAACGATGACGGCGAGCGGCCAGCAGCGCAGACTCGTTGAGCAGGTTCGCTAAATCGGCACCAGTAAAGCCAACGGTCATCTGGGCGAGCTTCTCAAACTTAACGTCCTCGTCCATCGGCTTGTTCTCGGCATGCACGCGCAAAATCTGCTCGCGGCCCTTCACGTCCGGACGGTCGACCGTAACCTGACGGTCAAAACGGCCGGGACGCAGCAGCGCCGGATCCAGAATGTCGGGGCGGTTGGTGGCGGCGATCAGGATGACCGACTCGCTCTCCTCAAAACCGTCCATCTCGACCAGCAGCTGGTTGAGCGTCTGCTCGCGCTCGTCGTGGCCGCCGCCCAAGCCGGCTCCGCGCTGACGTCCCACGGCATCGATCTCATCGATGAAGATGATCGACGGGGCCTGGGACTTGGCCTCCTTAAAGAGGTCACGCACACGGCTGGCGCCGACACCTACGAACATCTCGACAAAGTCGGAACCCGAGATGCTAAAGAACGGCACGCCCGCCTCGCCGGCAACGGCCTTGGCCAGCAGCGTTTTACCGGTGCCCGGAGGGCCAACCAGCAACACGCCACGCGGGATCTTGGCGCCCAGCTTGCGATAGCGATCCGGATCGCTCAAAAAGTCACGGATCTCCTCGAGCTCCTCGACTGCCTCGTCCACGCCGGCAACGTCTTCAAACTTGACCTTGGGGCGTGTGGCCTCGTTGGTCTTGGCGTTGGTCTTGCCAAACTGCATGTTCCTGTTGTTGGCGCCCATCATCTGGCGCATAAAGTAGAACATGATGGCGATCAGGGCGATCGTCGGAAGCACACTCATCGCCAAGTCGCCCCAAAAATCGGGATCGTTGGTGTTGACGATGTACTTGGTATCGGGGTGCTCCGCCATGAGCTCGGCAAGCGAATCGGAGCCGACATAGGTCGAGGAGAAGCTCTTGAGCTCGCTCGTATCGCCCTTGTCCTTCTTCGTCTTCCAGTAATGACCCGTCACGCTTCCGTCTTGAACCGTATAGGTCAGATCTTCGACGCGATCCTGCTTGATGGCGCTCACCATCTCGCTCGTCGCGAGCTTAACGGTATTGCTGGAATTGGCAAAGCCGGAGCCCATGTTAAAGAAGGCGTAGCCCAGAAGCGCGCAAGCCAAAATAAAATACAGCCAGCCCGTACGCGTGGGCTTCTTGCCTCCGGGCATCCCCGGGATCTTAGGCTCCCGGGGAGTCTGGGAATTGTTATCGTTATGGTCGTCGGGCATCTTACGAATAAACCTCCGGTTTCAAAATGCCCAGATACGGAAGGTTACGATAGCGCTCGGCATAGTCGAGGCCGTAGCCCACCACAAAGGCATCGGGGCAATGGGTTCCAACATACTTGGGCGTGATGGCCGAGACGCGGTCCTCAACGTCCTTCCACAGGAAGGCGGCGACCTCCAGAGAAGCGGGCTTGCGGCTCTCGAGGTTCTTCATCAGATACTTGAGCGTCAGGCCCGAGTCCAGAATGTCCTCGACGATCAGCACGTCGCGACCGCGGATGTCGATATCCAGGTCTTTAATGATACGCACGATGCCCGAAGACTTCACACCGTCGCCATAGCTCGAAACAGCCATGAAATCGATGTTGGTCGGCAGCTCGATCTTGCGCATCAGGTCGCCCATAAAGACCACGGCGCCGCGCAGGACCGCAATCAGCACCAGATCCTTACCCGCGTAGTCGCGCGTAATCTCCTCGCCCAGGCGAGAGACGATACCGTCGATATCCTCCTGCGTGAACAGAACCTTCTCGATATCCGGATGTTGAGAAGCCATGACAACCCTTTCTTGTGCTTATCGCCCACACACCGCCGTATGGACGCGAACTACACATTCTAGCAGCGCACGGGGTAAATTTACCAGGCCGTGCGCCATCAGCGCGGGAATACCGTCAACGTCGCACAGAATAGCAGGCGTGGGACGCTATTCCGCATCGACCACGCGGAGCAGATATGCCACGCGCGTTGCGGCCGTGCACTTAAAACGCTCGTCCGCGCGAACTCCGGCGACCCACACCACGGCACCCCCCGGCGCCGTCCTCACCATGGGCACGCCGGCGCGCTCGGAAACGGGAATGCGAGCCTCACCTAGCAAATCGGATACTTTCTTGCTTCGGCCACTCATCCCTAACGGGCACATCACGTCTCCCGGCGCGGGACCGTCCACCCACAGGCGCGCCAATCGCGCCTCGGCAGGGATCTCGCCACGCGAGCCCGCCAGGATCCGCTCACTATCGCTGTCGGCAAAACCCAGGGCAGCCGCGTCTACCAAAGCTGTCACTTCCCCGGCAGCCGCAAGCTCACGGGCGCGGCGTACGATATCGCATCCCGGCTCAACAGCCATCGGTTCTGTGACCAGCATACGTCCCCCGCCCAACGGCAAACGACCGGGTACGGTAACCCAGTCCGCGACCAGGCCCTCGCGAGCCGCCGGCGCCTTAAACGCCAGCATGCCAAACTCAATGCGTGCGTCAATCCCCGCCGGAAGCGTGACCGAGCCGGTGCCCTCGGCAACGCAGGAAAGGACTCGCTCCACATGTCGCATCTCGGGACGAGCGTCCGGATCGATGCGCTTAATCGCCAGTCGCACGATGCGCCGCGCGATTACCACCTCGGCCGCAGCAAGGCGCCTGGCATCGAGCACCAGCGCGCCCGCTGCCTCTTTGCGCAAACAGCTTCGAAACGCCTGTGCCGAAAGCTGAGACAAAAACGCATCCTCATCGCCTAAGATCTCGCAGGCGGCGCCAATCGTCTTGCACACGCTCGCGTTGCGCTGCGCCACCACCGGCATCACTCGATGGCGCACGTAGTTTCGCAGATACGAGATATCCTCATTGCTCTCGTCTTCACGCCACGGCTGACCATGTACCTGTAGATAGCCCACGAGCTCGCCATGAGTTAGGTCGAGCAAGGGACGCACCACGATATTCCTCCGGCGAGGAATGCTCGATAGGCCAGCAGGCCCTGAACCCTTAATCGCGTTCATCAAAAACGTTTCCGCGCGATCCGAAGACGTGTGCGCGGTGCAGATACGAGCCGCCGTTCGCGGTGCCCCCGTCTGGGCGCAGAGCTCGCGAACATACCTCCGCGCCGCGGCATAGCGCACTTCGCGGGCCGCGGCCTCAATATTGCCCGACTCCCCATCAAAATAAGCGTGCTCCACGCACAGCGGTAAACCATATTTCGCGCAGAGCTCACGCACAAAGGCCTCGTCGCCATCGGACGCCTTGCCGCGCAGATGATGGTTTACATGCAGCACATGCAGGCGCTCGCGAGCAATGGGGGCAACACCGCGTCCGTCTTGGATATCCAGCTTTGATGTGCACGCCATAAGAAGCAGTGCCGTCGAGTCCGCGCCGCCTGATACCATGAGCACGACAGGAGCAGCCTGCTGCCTCGTTCGGGTCTCATCGACTGCCCCGGGCACGGCATGGTGTCCGTAATGCTGTGATACCGTTGGCATTCGCTTCCTCCTCCATTCGTCCGCACCCATTGTATCCTTTGGAATCTTATGTCTCGTCTGCACCTTCATATCCTCGGCAGTGGCTCTAAAGGCAACTGCGCACTCATCGAGGGCCCGCAGGGGCTCATTATGGTCGATGACGGACTGTCTCGCCGCGAGACATTAAAGCGCATGGCAGAACTGGGGCTCTCGGCTGACAACGTCTCGGCTCTTCTCATTACTCATGAGCATAGCGATCACATCAAGGGCCTCGATGTCTGGTGCAAGCACTGGCACGGCCCCCTCTTTGCCAGCAGGGGCACTCTTTCGAACAAAGAAAATCTTTCGCATCTGCCTGTCGAGGAATTCGACCCCGGTGACACCCTATCCATTGCCGGCATCCACGTGCAAACCTACTCAACATCACACGATGTCATAAATCCAATCGGCTTTCGATTCGACGCCCTCGATGATTCCATCGGCTTTGCTACCGACACCGGAGAGCTATCGAGCCAAGCCATGAACACCCTCAAAGATTGTCGAGTCCTCGCGCTCGAAAGCAACCACGATGTGACCATGCTGCGCGAGGGAGAATATCCCCGCTTTCTTCAGGAGCGCATCCTGTCTGCAAGGGGACACCTCTCCAACGGCCAAGCCGCCGAAGCCGCGCGCGAACTTGTTACCGATCGCACCGAACAGCTCATTGCCATGCATATCAGCCAAGACAACAATCGTCCGAGCCTTACCGTCAAAAGCTATGCCAAAGCTCTAGCCGCAACCCTGGATGACGAGCTCGGCAGCTCCGCCACCCTTCTCCAAGGATCGCGAAAACTCTCGATACGCCCCGCAAGCCAGTATCGGCCAGCAACCATTCAATAACTGTCCTAGACAGCAAAAGGGGCCGGGAATCGCTTCCCAGCCCCTTTTGCTGTCTTTTAATATCGAAAAACACCAACGAAGTTATTCGATGGAGATCTTCGTAACGTTCTTCTTCTCGACGATCTTGGGAACCGTAACGGTCAGGATGCCGTCAGCGTACTTAGCCGAGAGGCCCTCGCTCGAAGCGTCCTTAAGATACACGCCACGCGTCGCGCTGTACGAGCTGAACTCCTTCTGCAGGAAGTTCTTGCCCTCGTTCTCCTCGTCTTCCTCGACATTCACGCTAATGGACAGACGGCCCTCGTTAAGCTCGACATCGATATCGTCCTTGGCGACGCCGGTCAGATAAGCCTTGACCTCATAGCCATCGCCCTTATCCTCAACGTCAACGGGGAACGCCTTAGAGGCAATCGAGCTGTTCGCTAGGTCGCTCATATCATCAAACAGATCGAACAGCGAGCTTGCAGAGGGACGAACGCCAAAAACCGAACGATAAGGAACCATGCTTGCCATGTTTACCACTCCTTTATAGGACTGCCGAGTCATCTTCCAGGTGACTGGGACTTCTTTTGACGCTCTTATATATGCCCACCCAGTGCTCATATATACATCGACTATAAAGTTTTTTGAGTCCAGTACTATAAGCATATCTAAGTGCGTATGACTCAGGTTTTAGGAAGGTTAAGGTTCTTTGAACCAAAGCTTAAATACCGAGTATGTCCCCAGCTACAAATAACAAGGGGCTTACAATGAGCGCGTACACGTTGTTGGTAACGAGCTAAAGGGCATCATGGACGACCAAAACCAGAACAATATGTTTATGCCGACGCAGGGGGAAGATACTTCCACGCAGCCGCCACGGTTCCATCGCCCCCACATCTCGCAAGAGCCCATTAATGATCCGGAGCCCGAGTATGTGACGAGAAATCGATATCAAACGCTCGAGGATGCCCAAACGGGACGTAAACATATGGGCGTCGCCTCGGGAGACCCCGTATATCTGAAAGACGCACCATTATCTAAAAACAGCGCAGCTAGTGATGAGCCGATGAAAGCATCCGCCACTCATCAACAAAGAGGTCCTCGACCAAAGCAAACCTTGACGCATTCGGCTCGCTATCTCGAAACGCCAAAACAGGGAAAATCAATCTTCGTTTCGACAAGTAAACGACGCAAGCAGCATCGACTGACAATCCTGCTTTTGATCATTGCGGTCATAGCAGTTGCCCTTGTTATTCGATTTATCTTCTTTAAATAAAGGCTCAATACCAAAAACGATGTTAGCGTCGGATTATTTTAGCCAAATATAGTCGGCCGAGATTGACCAATCCCG
>CABSYH010000116.1:0-6105 GCA_902481965.1 uncultured Collinsella sp. | reverse complement strand
GGGCTCGGAGATGTGTATAAGAGACAGTCCCCGGATCGGTCGGCGGCGCCTGCTACATGAACGCCGGTGCCTACGGTGCCTGCATGGCCGATGTGCTGGGGTCTGTGCGCGTCTACAAGCCCGCCCGCATGCTCGACGACGGCACCCGCGGCAGCGGCAGCATCATCGAGTTCGATGTCGACGAGCTCAACCTGGGTTATCGCAAGAGCCGCATTGCCGACGACGGCTTCATCGTGCTTTCGGCCACCTTCAATCTCGCTCCGGGCAACGCCGCGATGATCAAGGCCGACATGGACGACTACCGCCAGCGCCGCGAGGACAAGCAGCCGCTCGACATGCCGAGTGCCGGCTCCACTTTCAAACGCCCCGAGGGCTACTTTGCCGGCAAGCTCATCATGGATGCCGGCCTGCGTGGCCACGCTGTCGGCGGCGCGCAGGTGAGCGAAAAGCACTGCGGCTTCATCGTCAACGCCAACCACGCCACCGCCGCCGACGTCGACGAACTCATCCGCCACATCCAGGCAACCGTCAAAGACCAATTCAACGTAGACCTAGAACCCGAAGTCCACCGAGTAGGCGAATTTTTATAAAAAGAAGGCCCCGAAAGGGGCCTTCGCCATCTTTATATCAGACAACCAGTCCGGTGTATCGCGCTTTGAACCCGGAAGGTCCGGGACTGCGGGCGAGGCATAAGGTTGGTCGCGAGTTCCGCACGCAAAGAAGGCCACTTAATGTGGCCTTCGTCTTGCGCAGGACTGTAGAGCAGGGAACTTCGTGCCCCGACGCCCGGGAGGACGTTTCATTTAGAAAGATGGACCGACCGCCGTCAGCGATGGGAGCTACTCCCCCAGCACGGCCTTTTTGGCGGCTGCAGCCATGTTATCCAGATCTTCCTTGGTGGGATGGTCCTTCGCGGCAACCCAGTTGTCGAGCAGCATCTTAAATCGGGCGTTGTCGGGATCTTGCTCGAGCATGGCCTCGTAGCGCTGCTTGACCGCGGGGCCCATCTTGCCCTGGCACATCGCCCAGCCCGCAAGCTCGGCATCCCCAGCCAAATTGGAAGTTACGCGATCGATAATCTGCTGGTAATAGCTCTGGTCGGCGCCAAAACCGCAGGTGCCAAACAGGAAGACGCGCTTGCCGTGCAAGGCGGAGAGCAACGCCGCGACCGAAGGCGTGCACGCGCCCTTGTCGCACCAAAAACCGACGAGCACCGTATCGGCCGCGCAGGCGCCCTGCGCCTCGAGCGCAACCTGATCTGCATCCGCATCGTCGCTCAACGCCGCGGCATGGACAAATTCAACGCCCGCAGCCTGCAGAGCGCGCTTGATCGCACCCGAAACCATCCTGGTATTACCGCTCTTGCTGTTAACCACCAAAGAGCACGTCATAGTCACGTTGCCTCGTTTCCCCCAAAACTAAAGCCACTATTGCAATTTATTAGATGAATATCTTAGTACTAACGTGACAGATGTAAACCACCGTCTGTCGATTGATTAATTTGCCCCACGGGCCTGCTCACTGGGCAAACTGGCTGCGGTAGAGTTCGGCGTAGAAGCCGCCTGCCGCTAGCAGCTCGTCGTGCGTGCCGTGCTCGATAATCTGGCCGTCGCGCATCACCAGGATGCAGTCGGCGTTGCGAATCGTGCTCAGGCGATGCGCCACCACAAAGCTCGTACGGCCAGCCATAAGCTCGTCGAATGCCGCCTGAACCTGCAGCTCGGTGCGGGTATCGATGCTCGAGGTCGCCTCGTCCAGCAGCAGAATCGCCGGGTCGGTGAGCATGACACGCGCGATGCACAGCAGCTGTTTTTGACCCTGGCTAAACGTGCCGCCGTCCTCGCCGATCACCGTATCGTAGCCGCCTGGCAGCTGCACGATAAACTTGTGCGCGTGCGCGCGCTTGGCCGCCTCGACAACCTGTTCGCGCGTGGCATCGGGACAACCGTAGGCGATGTTTTCCGCCACCGTGCCCTCAAACAGCCAAGTGTCCTGCAGCACCATGCCAAAGGCGCGGCGCAGGCTTGCGCGCGTGTAGTCACGCGAGGAACGGCCATCGACCGCAATGCGACCGGCATCGATATCGTAAAAACGCAGTAGCAAATTGATGAGCGTCGTCTTGCCACAGCCCGTAGGACCGACCAGGGCAAAGCGCATACCGGGCTTGGCATCGATGCAGATATCCTGCAGCAGCTTGCGGTCGGGCACGTAGCTAAAGTCCACGTGTTCAAAAGTCACCTCGCCCTGCGGGGCGACAAGCTCTACAGCGTCCGACGCGTCGGGCTCCTGCTCGCGCGCATCGAGCAGCGCAAACATGCGGCGCGCCGAGGCGTACGCGGTCTGGATCTGCGTAATGACGTTGGTGACCTCGTTGAACGGCTTGGTGTACTGGTTGGCGTAGGACAGGAAGATCTGCACGCCGCCCACCGTAAGCGCCGCGGGCACGCCCGTGATCACGCCCACGCAGCCGATCACAGCGACCACGGCATAGATGATGTTATTGATAAAACGCGTACCGGGGTTGGAGAGCGAACCCATAAACTGCGCGCACTCGCCCGCGGTGTAGAGCTCGGCATTGAGGGCATCGAAGCGCTGCTGAGCGTTGGGGCCATAGGCAAAGGCGTCGACAAGCTTTTGCTCGCCCACATACTCCTCGATATGACCACCGAGCTGCCCTTGAATGCGCTGCTGAGCCGTAAAGCTCTTGTTGGAGAGCTTGGCAATAGCACCGGCAGCAAAGATGGAAAGCGGCGTGACGAGCACCACCACGAGCGTCATGGTCAGGTTAATGGAGAGCATAAACGCGAGCGTGCCCACGATGGTGATAACGCCGGTGAAAAGCTGGGTAAAACCCTGCAGCAGGCCGTCACCCACCTGATCCACGTCGTTGACCACGCGGCTCATAAGGTCGCCGTGGGCATGGCTGTCGATAAAGCTGAGCGGCATACGGCTGAGCTTGTCGCTCGCCTCCACGCGCATGTCGCGCACCGTCTCGTAGGACAGGCGGTTGACGCAGTAGCCCTGTAGCCACTGGAAGGCCGCAGCACCTACGACGACAATCGCGAGCTTGGTAACGAGCGGCAGCAGTGCGTCAAAGTCCACCTGCCCGGCGGCAACGATCAGGTCGATGCCCTCGCCGATGAGGATGGGCGTGTAGAGCTGCAGAATCACGGAGATGGCGGCGCTCACAAACGACGCAACAAACGAAATGCGATGCGGACGAACGTAGCCCAGCAAGCGGCGGGTCACCGCACCCACGGGATAGCGCTCGGGATCGCCGGGCTGGCGCGGACCGTCGCCCAGGTCGTTGAGGTTATCGTTACCGGACACGTTGGCCGTCATCGTGGCGACCGAACCGGAGGAAGTGTACGGATTCATTTAGCATCCCTCCTTTGCGCAGACGGATGCGGGGGCGGTCGGAGCGGACGCGGGCGTCGTGCTCCCCTGCTGGCCCTCGAGCTCCTCGCGGCGCAGCTGCGACTGACAAATCTCGCGATAGAGCTGGCAGGTCGCGTACAGCTCGTCATGCGTGCCCAGGCCCGCAACCGAGCCGTGGTCGAGTACGCAGATCATGTCGGCATCGCGAACGGTCGAGACACGTTGGCTCACGATGACGGTCGTGAGCGGCAGCCCGCCCTCGGCGGCACCGCGCACACTGCGCTCGCGGATGGCATGGCGAAGCGCCGCGTCGGTCTTAAAGTCGAGCGCCGAGGCGGAATCGTCCATGATCAATATCTGAGGCGAGCCCACCAGGGCGCGCGCGATGGTCAGGCGCTGGCGTTGGCCACCGCTGAAGTTCTTACCGCCCGCCTCGACCGGGGCATCGAGCCCCTGCGGCTTGTTGCGCACGAACTCGCTCGCCTGCGCCATGTCGAGCGCCGCCCAGAGTTCCTCGTCGGTTGCCGCCTCATCGCGCCAGGTCAAGTTGCTGCGGATGGTGCCGCTCACCAGCGACGCGCGCTGCGGAACGGTCGCGACCACACGGCGCAGCTGGTCGAGCGGCCAGGTGCGCACGTCGGCACCCATCACGCTCACGCTGCCGGTGCTCGCATCGTACAGGCGCGGGATAAGCGAGACGAGCGTGGACTTGCCGCTACCCGTACCGCCGATAATGCCAAGCGTTTTGCCCAGCGGGAGCTCCAGGGTCACATCGCTCACGGCATTTGCCGCGCCCGCGCCAAACGAAAAGCTCGCATGGTCAAAGCTCAGCGCAGGGACTGGAGCAGCGCCACCCGCCAGTTCGCTCGGCTTGGGCAGCTCGACCGGCTGGTTGCCCTCGTCGGTGATGCTCGGCACGCAATTGAGCACCTCGTTGATACGCGACGCACTGGCGCTCGCCTTGGTAAAGACCACGACCAGGTTGGCGACGTAGACGATGGAGGTAAGGGTCTGCGTCATGTAGTTCACAAACGCCATGACCTGGCCCTGCGTAAGCTCGCCCACGTTGACCTGGATGCCGCCCACCCACAGGATGGCGCACACACCAAGGTTCATCACCAAAAACGTTACGGGGTTAAGGATCGACGAGAGCTTGCCCACCGCGATGGCGGTATGAGCCTGGTCGTCGGCGGCTTGGGCAAAGCGCTCGCGCTCGTGGTCCTCGCGCACAAACGCACGGACCACGCGGGCGCCCGAAAGCCCCTCGCGGCAAATGAGCGCGATGCGGTCGAGCTTTGCCTGCAGCCGCTTGTAATACGGAATGCAGCGCGCCATGACAAACCAAAACACCAGGCCGATAGCGGGCGTGCAAATCAAAAAGATGATGCCGAGCTTAAGGTCGATGGCAAGGGCCGCGACCATGGAGCCCACCGCTAGGAAGGGCCAGCGGATGAGCATGCGCACGCCCAGCGCCACAGCGAGCTGCACCTGGTTGACGTCGTTGGTGATACGCGTGATGAGCGACGGCGTGCCAAAACGGTCGAGTTCGGCATAGCTCAGCTTGTTGATATGCTGGTAGAGCGCGCCACGAATGTCGGTGCCCATGCCCTGCGAGGTGAGCGCCGCCATCTTTTGGCAGACGAGCGTAAACGAGATGCCGATCACAGCCATGGCGGCAAGCAGCATACCGTAGTGGATAACGGCGTTCACGTCGTGCGCCCCAATGCCCTTATCGATCATCTGGGCAATCACCAGCGGCGTCAGCAGGTCAAAGATCACTTCGATTAGCTTGCACGCAGGGCCGATCACCATATATCGGCGAAACTTACCACCAAAACGCCTGAGCAGCTCAATCATGTATAGGCGCTCCCTATCATCATCCACATTCAATTCGAACCATGATAGTACCGCCACCCCAAAAGAAGCGTAAACAACTCGTCATTTCTAACGGGATTCAGTTTTCAGGGGAGGGGTATACGCGCACACCCAGCCAGTGTCGGGTCAACTAGCATGGTATATTTACATTAGTGCTACCAAGTTAGTCGCCGACCCTTGAAATGAGGTGCCGAGATGAACGACATTCTCGCAAGAAGAGCAAGACGAGCAACTGTGGGCATCGCCCTTTCCGCGGCACTTGTCGCGGGAATCGCCCCCGTAGCGGCGATCGCGGCAGAAACGAGCTCCCCCATCGATGCAGTTGCCTTGCAGACGGAAGATGCGGCCGCCGCAAAAGAAAAGGCGTACGCGGCCATGCAGGAAGCGCTCAAAAACCTCGAGGCCGCAAAAGACGCCGCAAGTTCCGAGAAACTTGCGGGAATCGATGCTGACATTGCCGCTCTTCAAGAGATCTACGACAAGCTGGTGGCGGAAGCCGCCAAATGCAGGGGACCCCTTCCCGCCATGCAAGCGAACGTCGATGCAGCCCAAGCCAGATACGATGAGGCCCGCAACCGGACAAGCGGCCTTCAGGCAAAATTAGATAAGGTGCTTAAGGACCTCGGCGACGAGGAGCCTAGCAAAGCTATTAGCGAAACCA
This sequence comes from uncultured Collinsella sp., assembly GCA_902481965.1. Lineage (GTDB taxonomy): Bacteria > Actinomycetota > Coriobacteriia > Coriobacteriales > Coriobacteriaceae > Collinsella. The sequence goes on along the minus strand of CABSYH010000116.1, from coordinate 191 downwards.
TTAAGCAGTTGCGTTCGGAGATCATGGCGGCAAAACGGCAAGAAGAGTTTTGTGAAGAGGAGCTTGACCAAGTTCGGCATAGGCTCGAGAGCCAGGAAAGAGTGATTAATAACCTTGAAAGTGATGCGGAGAATGTCAAAGCCCTGTCTCTTATACACATCTCCGAGCCCACGAGACGTAGAGGAATCTCG
>CABSYH010000115.1:0-6118 GCA_902481965.1 uncultured Collinsella sp. | reverse complement strand
GGCCGCGGCGGCCCGCGCTGCATGAGCATGCCCTTCTGGCGCGAGGACCTCTAAGGTCTTCAAGGACCCGTACAGGTCATAATACATACATCTAGCTGCCATTAGATGTCTCCCATTGGGGCGGTGCGGGTTTTCGCACCGCCCCAATCTTGTATGAGGAACGTCAACACGATTGGATGACTGCTTTTGTAAGGAGCTTGGCCATGGACATCAAGACGATTGGCGTTGAGGAATGGCTCAACGTTTGGGAGAAGAGCGCCACGTGGGACATCGCCCAGTCGACGATCTCGTCGCTCACCATGGGCGAGCTGCGCGCGCTCGATGAACAGGACGGCGCCACGTTCTACGAGCGCCTGGACCGCGAGAAGATGAACTACGGCTGGATCGAGGGCTCGCCGGAGTTTAAGGCCGAGGTTGCCAAGCTGTATCGTCGGGAGGTCAATCCCGATCACATTCTGCAGACCAATGGCTGCACGGGCGCTAACCTCAACGCCATCATGGCTGTGGTCGAGCCCGGCGACCATGTTATCGCCGAGTGGCCCACCTACGCGCCGCTCTACGAGATTCCGCGCACGCTGGGCGCCGAGGTCGAGTATTGGGGGCTTCGCGAGGAACTCGGCTGGAAGCCCGATATCGAGGAACTCAAGCGCTTGGTGCGCCCCAACACCAAGCTTATCTGCATAAACAACGCATCGAATCCCATCGGTACGGTGCTCGATGCCGATATGCTCGGCCAGATTGCCGAGATCGCCCGTTCGGTGGGCGCCTACGTGCTGTGCGACGAGGTGTATCTGCCGCTCGAAAACACTGAGTCCTTTATGTCGATGGTCGACGTGTACGAGAGGGCCATTGTCACCAACTCGTTGTCGAAGACCTATTCGACACCTGCGGCCCGCGTGGGCTGGGTCCTGGCCGACAAAGAGGTGTCCAACCGCATCCGTACCTATCGCGATTACACCATGATCTGCGGCGGCGTGTTCAACGATGCTCTGGCGACCTATGTGCTTGAGCACAAGGATAAGATTCTCGAGCGCAATCGCAAGATCGTGTTTGGCAACCGCGATATCGCGCAGGCTTGGATCGATACGCAGCATCACGTTTCCTGGACGGCCCCGCAGGGCGTGTCCACCTCGTTTATCCAACTGGATATTCCCGAGGATGACGAGGAGTTCTGCAGGCGCCTGCTGTCCGAGAGGGGAGTGCTGCTGGTCCCCGGTAGCCGTTTTGAGCTTCCCTGCGGCGCACGCCTGGGCTACTGCGCGAGCGAGGACGTTCTGCGCGAGGGCCTGAGGCTTTTGGGCGAGGCACTGGCGGAGTTCGATCGCTAGGATTCCGATGGTCTTCGGGGCCTTATCCAAATTAGCCGAAGATAATCGAAAACGGACCCGTTTCCCTAGGGGAAGCGGGTCCGTTTTTCTATACCGAGAAGTCAAGTTGTTACAAATGGGGCCGTAAAGCGAGGCGGTATCCGCTGGGCCTTATACTGAGTTTCCGGTGAACGGTATCAAGCGTCTGGTAAACGGTAATTTATTTATCAGAAATGAATAGGACAAACTTTTTTCTGAATAAAAATGAAAATGGTTGAGACGCGGTGTGAACCGCTAATTCTATTCATAGCTTTATTGGAAATATGCAATTTGAGGATGGTTTAACAAAGTTTAGTTCCATTTGATTTTAGGATTAAAACGCGTTTAAGCACGTAAATACGCTTTATTAAGATGAAGTGTGCCATGCGTGAAGTATATGTGTATGCCGTTCACCCCCTATAAAAAACCGTTCGGGGGCAAGGTGGAAGTATGAGCTGATTTTGGATATAAATATGTCGTCAGCAATAACGCCTCACACGGAGGGGCGCTAACGAATCGGCCCTGACAAGGGCCCGAAAGAAAGGTAGGAGGCCATGACGAAAGGTCTGCACGTGCCTTCCGAGATCGGCAAGCTCAGGAAGGTCTGCCTGCACCGTCCCGGCGACGAGCTCCTCAACCTGCCGCCCGACGAGCTCGAGCGACTCCTGTTCGACGACGTCCCGTTCCTGGAGGTCGCGCAGCAGGAGCACGACACCTTCGCCCAGATCCTGAGGGACCAGGGCGTGGAGGTCCTCTATCTCGAGAACCTCGTCGCCGAGGTGTTCGACCAGGTCCCCGGCGCCCGCGCCGAGTTCACCGACCAGTACATCGCCGAGGCCGGCATCCGCGGCCAGCACATGCCGCAGATCGTCCGCGAGAAGCTGGACTCCATCGAGGACAACCTCGAGTTCGTCAAGAAGACCATGGCCGGCATGACCAAGTCCGAGATCGACATGCCCCTCACGGCGTCCACGACCCTCGACTCCCTGGTCAACTCCGAGTCCGAGTCCGACCTGATCATCGACCCGATGCCCAACCTCTACTTCACCCGCGACCCGTTCGCGGTCGTCGGCGAGGGCGTCAACCTCAACCGCATGTACTCGGTCACCCGCAACCGCGAGACCCTGTACGGCAAGTACGTCTTCAAGTACCACCCCGACTACAAGGACGTCTCGCTGTACTTCCGCCGCGACTGCCAGTTCCACACCGAGGGCGGCGACGTGCTGAACATCAACGAGAAGACCCTCGCCGTCGGCATCTCCCAGCGCACCCAGGCCGCCGCGATCGACGTCATGGCCCAGAACATCTTCTGGAACTCCGACTCCAAGGTCGAGCGCATCCTGGCCTTCGACATCCCGGTCTCGCGCGCCTTCATGCACCTCGACACGGTCTTCACCCAGATCGACGTCGATAAGTTCACGATCCACCCCGCCATCATGGGCACCCTGCGCGTCTACGAGCTGACCGCCGGCAAGAACCCGGGCGACGTGAACATCCGCCTGATCGAGGACACCCTCGAGCACGTCCTGGAGGACGCCACCGGCGTCGACCAGGTCAAGCTGATCCCCTGCGGCGGCGGCGACCCGATCGCGGCCTCCCGCGAGCAGTGGAACGACGGCTCCAACACCCTGTGCGTCGAGCCCGGCAAGATCTGCGTCTACGCCCGCAACACCGTCACCAACGACGTGCTGTACAAGGAGGGCCTGGACCTTCTCGTCGTGCCCTCCGCCGAGCTCTCCCGCGGCCGCGGCGGCCCGCGCTGCATGAGCATGCCCTTCTGGCGCGAGGACCTCTAAGTCTTTCCGTTTCCGGTGCGGTCCCCCTACAACCGCACCGGCTTCGCCCGTTAAACGGGCAACACTGATACTTACGTAATTCATTTCTTCGAAAGGAATCGAACCATGGGTGTTAACCTCTCCGGCCGAAGCTTCCTCAAGCTTCTCGACCTCACCACCGAGGAGATCGAGTACCTGCTCAAGCTCTCCAAGAACTTCAAGGATATGAAGCGCGCTGGCGTTCCGCATCGCTATCTCGAGGGCAAGAACATCGTTCTGCTCTTCCAGAAGACCTCCACTCGTACCCGCTGCGCCTTCGAGGTCGGCGGCATGGACCTGGGCATGGGCGTGACCTATCTCGATCCCGGTTCGTCGCAGATGGGCAAGAAGGAGTCCATCGAGGACACCGCCCGCGTTCTCGGCCGCATGTATGACGGCATCGAGTTCCGTGGCTTTGCCCAGGACGACGTCGAGGAGCTCGCTGCTAAGTCCGGCGTGCCCGTGTGGAACGGCCTGACCACTGAGTGGCATCCCACCCAGATGCTCGCCGATATCCTGACCGTCCAGGAGAACTTCAACTACGACATCAAGGGCAAGACCCTCGTCTTCATGGGCGACTGCAAGAACAACGTCGCTCGCTCCCTCATGGTCGTCTGCTCCAAGCTCGGCATGAACTTCGTGGCCTGCGGCCCCGAGGAGTGCATGCCCGCCGACGACGTCATCGAGGCCTGCAAGCCCATCGCCGAGGCCAACGGTTGCACCATCAAGCTGACCACCGACGTCAAGGACGGCGTCACCGGTGCCGACGTTATCTACACCGACGTGTGGGTCTCCATGGGCGAGCCCGACGAGGTCTGGGCCGAGCGTATCGCTCAGCTCACCCCGTATCGTGTTACCTCCGAGGTCATGGCTATGGCCGACCCGGGCGCCATCTTCCTGCACTGCCTGCCCAGCTTCCACGACACCAACACCACCATTGGCGCCGAGAAGTGCGAGCAGTTCGGCATCACCGAGCAGGAGGTCACCGACGAGGTCTTCGAGAGCCCCGCTTCCAAGGTCTTCGACGAGGCCGAGAACCGCATGCACACCATCAAGGCTGTCATGTACGCCACGCTCAAGTAAGAGCATCTAGCATCTCGCTCGGGGTGTCTTGCTGCACACCCCGAGCGGCTTTGTCTGGTAAATATCTCGCACCAGGCGGCAGGCACGGCACGGAAGAGCCGCTTCGGGCGAGATCAGTAAATGATTTATGAAGGGGGGATGAGAACTATGACTGAGACCGCTAAGAAAAAGCGCGGTATGCCTTCATCGTTCACCATTCTTCTTGCTCTGCTGGCAATTGTCGCAGTGATTACCGTTATCGTCTCCGGCACGTCCGGTGGCGCGGTTACTGCCGCCCGTCTGAGCGATTTCTGCACCGCCCCGATTAAGGGCTTCGCTGACGCTCTGCCCGTCTGCCTCTTCGTTATGATCCTGGGCGGCTTCCTCGGCATGATGACCGAGACCGGCGCCCTGGACAACGGCATCGCCGTCCTGGTGCAGAAGCTTAAGGGTAATGAGATCATGCTCATTCCCGTGCTGATGCTCATCTTCTCCCTCGGTGGTACCACCTATGGTATGTGCGAGGAGACCGTTCCCTTCTACGCCTTGCTTGCCGCTACCATGATGGCCGCTGGCTTCGACCCGATGGTCGGTGCCGCCACCGTCCTGCTCGGCGCTGGCTGCGGCTGCCTGGGCTCCACGGTTAACCCGTTCGCCGTCGGCGCTGCCGTCGACGCTCTGACCGGCGTTGGCATTGAGGTCAACCAGTCCATCATCATCGGCCTCGGTGCCGTCCTGTGGATTGTTACCACTGCTATGTCCATCTTCTTCGTCATGAGCTATGCCAAGAAGGTCAAGGCTGACAAGGGTTCCACCATCCTGTCGATGCAGGAGCTCAAGGACGCCGAAGAGGCTCACGGCAAGGCTGCTTCCGAGGTTCACAATGAGGTCAAGCTCACCGGTCGTCAGAAGGGTGTTCTGATCGCCTTTGCCTTCACCTTCGTCGTCATGATCGTCGGCTTCATCCCGCTGGCCGACCTCAACGAGGGCGTCGCCAACTTCTTTGACGCTGGCGCTGTCTACGATGCCGACGGTAACGCCGTCGTCCAGGGCTGGTCTGCCCTGATCACCGGCCTGCCCATTGGCCAGTGGTACTTCGACGAGGCTTCCACCTGGTTCTTCCTCATGGCTGTCCTGATCGGTATCATCGGTGGCCTGTCCGAGAAGCAGATCGTCAACACCTTCATCACCGGCGCTGCCGACATGATGTCCGTTGTTCTCGTCATCGCCCTCGCTCGTGGTATCTCCGTCCTCATGGCTAACACCGGCCTCGACGTCTACGTCCTCGACGCTGCCGCCAATGCCCTGGCTGGCCTGTCCGGTGTGATCTTCGCTCCCATGAGCTTCCTGGTCTACTTCGGCCTGTCCTTCCTGATCCCCTCGACCTCCGGTATGGCCACCGTCTCCATGCCCATCATGGGACCGCTGGCTGTTAAGCTCGGCTTCTCGCCCGAGGTCATGGTCATGATCTTCTCCGCCGCCATCGGTGTCGTGAACCTGTTCACCCCGACCTCCGGCGCCATCATGGGCGGTCTCGCCCTGGCCAAGATCGAGTGGACGACCTGGCTCAAGTTTGCCCTTAAGCTCATCGTCGCGCTCTCCGTCGTCTGCGCCATCATCCTGACCGTCGCCTGCGTGTTGCTCTAAGTACCCAACGGGTACCCCACGGAAACCTTGACGATCCTGTAAAGGATCACCTGGTCATCGTCTGTCCGGTGGGGTCAACCCACCGGTAGACTCCTACCTTTAGCCCCCTCCCGTTCCGTGCGCGGGAGGGGGCGCTCTCATGTTGCGCGGTTCTACGAACCGCGCAACCAGTCGACGCTGCGCACCGCCCAGAACGACAATTTGTCATTCAAAAGGCAAGGCATGACCAGAAGGTCTATGCCTTGCCTT
>CABSYH010000114.1:0-6184 GCA_902481965.1 uncultured Collinsella sp. | reverse complement strand
GCTCGATGTCTTTGAGAAGCTCGCTATCAACGTCGAGGACAACGTCCTCACCGTTTCCCGTCCCGACGACGAGCGTGAGACCCGTGCCCGCCACGGCCTCACCCGCGCCCTCATCCACAACATGGTTGTTGGCGTTTCCGAGGGCTTCGAGAAGAAGCTCGAGCTCGCCGGCGTCGGTTACCGCGTGCAGCAGAAGGGCAAGAACCTCGAGTTCTCCCTGGGCTTCTCGCACCCCGTGATCGTCGAGGCTCCCGAGGGCATCACCTTCGAGGTTCCCGACAACACCCACGTGAACGTCAAGGGTATCAACAAGCAGCAGGTCGGTCAGATCGCCGCTGAGATCCGCGGCCATCGTCCTCCCGAGCCTTACAAGGGCAAGGGTATCCACTACGTTGGCGAGCACATCCGCCGCAAGCTGGGTAAGGCCGCCAAGTAGTCGTAACCGACTCACTCGCATAAGACCAGCACCCCGTCAGGTGCTGGCAAGATCAACCTTTTTAGGAGTTTACGTATGAACAAGCATAAGGCGAAGCTGGAAGGCCTCAAGCGTCGTCAGCGTCGTGTTCGCGGCAAGGTCTCGGGTACCTCCGAGCGTCCGCGTCTTCGCGTGACCCGTACTAACGCCAACATCTATGCCCAGATCATCGACGACAGCAAGGGCTCCAGCCTGACGCTCGTCTCTGCCTCGACCCTCGAGGCCGAGTTCAAGGGCACCCACACCTCGAACAAGGAGGCTGCGGAGAAGGTCGGTCAGCTCGTTGGCAAGCGCGCCATCGAGGCCGGCATCACCAAGGTCGCCTTCGATCGCGGTGGCCGTATCTACCATGGCCGCGTCAAGGCCCTCGCCGACGGTGCTCGTGCCGCCGGTCTCGAGTTCTAGGAGGTATGTAGCACATGGCTCGTAATCAGAAGCAGCAGCGCGAGGCCTCCGAGTTCGAGGAGCGCGTCGTTTACATCAACCGCGTGTCGAAGACCGTCAAGGGTGGTCGTCGCATGAGCCTCGTCGCTCTCGTCGTCGTTGGCGACGGTAAGGGCAACGTCGGCGTTGGCATGGGCAAGTCCGCTGAGGTGCCCATGGCCATCTCCAAGGCATCTCTCGATGCCAAGAAGAACATGTTCCACGTGCCGGTGACCGAGCAGGGCACCATCCCGCACGAGGTTCTCGGCCACTTTGGTGCCGGCCGCATCATCATCAAGCCCGCTGTCGAGGGTACCGGCGTTATCGCCGGCGGCGCTGTGCGTCCCCTCTTTGAGCTTGCTGGCATCAAGAACGTCCTGTCCAAGTCCCTCGGTACCGACAACGGCCTCAACATCATCAAGGCTGCCGTCGAGGGCCTCAAGGAGCTCTCCAGCCCTGAGGACGTCGCGGCTCGCCGTGGCCTGACGGTCTCCGAGATGTTCGTCGGTAAGGAGAACTAAGCATGGCTGACACCATCAAGATCAAGCAGGTCCGCAGCACCAACGGTTGCAAGCAGGACCAGGTCCGTACTGTCCGTGCCCTCGGTCTCCACAGGATCCGCGAGGTTCGCGAGATTGCTGACAACGAGTCCGTCCGCGGCATGATCTTCAAGGTCAAGCACCTTGTCGAGATTGTAGAGGAGTAGCAAATGCAGCTTCACGATCTTACTCCCGCGCCCGGTTCCACCAAGAACCGCAAGCGCGTCGGCCGTGGCAATTCTTCGGGTCACGGCACCACTTCTGGCCGCGGTCAGAAGGGCCAGGGTTCCCGCTCTGGCGGCACCAAGGGTGCCGGCTTCGAGGGTGGCCAGACTCCGCTGGCTATGCGCCTGCCCAAGCTTCCGGGCTTCCGTAACCCCCGTCGTATCGAGTACACCGCTGTTAACGTTGAGCGTCTCGAGCGTAAGTTCGAGGACGGCGCTGTGATCGACGGTGCCGCTCTTAAGGCCGCTCGCATCACCAAGAGCGAGTTCGAGCCCGTCAAGGTGCTCGGCAATGGTGAGCTCACCAAGAAGTTCACGGTCAAGGTCGACAAGGTCAGCGCTTCTGCGCAGGCCAAGATCGAGGCCGCCGGCGGAAAGGTCGAGCTGCCGTGCTAAATGGTCTTAAGAATGCTTTCCGCATCAAAGAATTGCGCGAAAAGATTCTTTTTACCATAGCTATGCTCGTCGTGTACCGCATTGGTGCGCACGTTCCTGTGCCCGGCATTCCCTTCCAGGGGATGCTGGGCCTTTTCTCGACCGATAACAATTCGGTCGCCGCAGGTGCTATGGCCCTCCTGAATCTTTTCTCTGGCGGCGCGTTGAGCTATGTGTCGGTGTTTTCGCTGGGCATCATGCCTTACATCACCAGCTCGATCATCCTCCAGATGCTCCAGGCCGTTGTGCCTTCCCTGCATGAGCTTGCCCGCGAGGGCGAGGTCGGTCAGACCAAGATTACGCAGTATTCGCGTTACCTCACCCTGGCTCTGGCAATCCTCAACTCCGTGGGTTACCTCTTCCTCTTTAAGAGCTTCGGCATCAGCTTTAATGGTGCCGGCGCTCCCGAGATCATCTTCGACCTCATGATCGTCGGCACGCTCACCGCGGGCGCCATGCTGATCATGTGGATTGGTGAGCTCATCACCCAGCGCGGTATCGGCAATGGCATGTCGCTGATCATCTTTGCGAACATCATGGCCGGTCTGCCGCAGGCTATCTTCTCCAGCACCGAGGGCAATGCCGGTGGCATCATCACCATGGTGATCATCTGCGCCATCATCCTGCTGGTTATCCCGCTGATCGTTTTCCTTGAGCGCGGCCAGCGCCGCATCCCGGTCTCCTACGCTAAGCGCGTCGTGGGCCGTCGCATGATGGGTGGCCAGACCACCTACCTGCCCATCAAGGTCAACACCGCGGGCGTCGTGCCGATCATCTTCGCTTCGGCGCTGCTGTACTTCCCGGCCCAGATTGCCGTGTTCTTCCCCGGCATCGGCTGGATCCAGGCAGTTGCCTCTGCGCTTTCGCGCGGCTGGCTCAACTGGGTGCTTAACGTTGTCCTCATCGTGTTTTTCGCGTACTTCTACACCTCCATGGTGTTCAACCCCGATGACACGGCCGACAACCTTAAGAAGCAGGGCGGCTTTATTCCGGGCGTCCGTCCGGGCAGGGCTACCGCGGCCTACATCAAGAACGCGCTCAACAAGATTACGCTTCCCAGCGCTGTCTTTTTGGCGCTCATCGCCATCGTGCCTTCGATCATCTTCTCTTTCACGGGTAACCATCTGATCCAGGCATTTGGCGGCACGTCCATCCTCATCATGGTCGGCGTCGTGCTCGACACGGTCGATAAGCTCGAAGGCCAGATCAAGATGTATGATTACGATGGATTCTTTAAATAGGCTAGAGGAGGATTGCTCATGAACCTCGTATTGCTCGGAGCTCCGGGTGCCGGTAAGGGCACCGTCGCACAGGAGCTCGTCGCCGAGTTCGGCGTCGCTCACATTTCCACGGGCGACCTGCTGCGTGCTGCCGTCAAGGGTGGCACCGAGCTTGGTATTCAGGCTAAGAAGTACATGGACGCCGGCGAGCTCGTTCCCGACCAGCTCGTGATCGACCTTGTCAAGGAGCGCCTTGCCGCCGATGACGCCCAGCAGGGCTTCATTCTCGATGGCTTCCCGCGCAACACCGCTCAGGCTGTGACGCTCGATTCCGAGCTCTCCGCCATGGGTCGCGAGATTGACTGCGCCCTTCTGGTCGACGTGGCCCCCGAGGTCATCATCGACCGTCTGTCTTCGCGTCGCACCTGCCGCGCCTGCGGTTACACCGGCACCGCTGCCGATGCTACCTGCCCCAAGTGTGGTGGCGAGATGTATCAGCGCGACGACGACAAGCCCGAGACCATTAAGAACCGTCTCGACGTCTACGAGAAGTCCACGAGCCCGCTCGTCGACTACTATCGTGGCCAGGGTCTGCTCAAGTCGGTCAACGGTGACCAGCCTCGCGAGACCGTGTACGGGGATGTCAAAGAGGCTCTCGGTCTATGATCAAGATTAAGTCTGCAACGCAAATCGAGCAGATGAAGAAGGCAGGAGCGCTATCTAAGATGGCGCTCCGCCACGTTGGAGCCATGGTGCGCCCCGGCGTTTCGACTTTTGAGCTCGATCAGCTTGCGGAGCAGATTATCCGCATGCATGGTGGCACCCCAGCCTTTAAGGGTTACGGCGGGTTTCCCGGAACCATTTGCGCATCGATTAACGATGCCGTGGTACACGGTATTCCCAACCCCGACATGATCCTGCGCGATGGCGATATCATCTCCATCGATACGGGAGCCGTTGTCGACGGTTGGGTCGGCGATAACGCTTGGACGTTTTTCGTCGGCACCCCCACGCCCGAAGCCAAGGCTTTGTGCGAGATCACGCGCGATTGCCTTAAGGCTGCCATCGAGCAGGCTGTTCCCGGTAACCATATCGGGGACGTCGGTTATGCCGTTCAGTCCCTCGCCGAGTCTCACGGTTACGGCGTGCTTCGCGATTATGTGGGCCATGGCATTGGCCGCGTGATGCACGAGGACCCCAACGTTCCTAACTATGGAAAGAAGGGGAGGGGCGTTCGCCTCCAGGCCGGCATGGTCATTGCCATCGAGCCGATGGTTACGATGGGTTCCAACCATGTGAGCACGGGCTCCGACGGTTGGATCGTCACGACCAACGACCACCTGCCCGCCGCGCACTACGAGAACACCGTCGCCATTACCAATGACGGCCCGGTGATTCTCACCACGGATGCGCAAGGTGCTTGGTGTTCGCTCCAAGGCGGAGAAATGTAAAAGTCGCCGCCTCCTGATGCCCAACCTCGCCTTTCAATTTCGAAGGCATGACCCCAAGGTCTATGCCTTCTCATTTCAAGGCGATCTTGGGCATCAGGGAACGGCTTTGTTTTACATTTCAAATGTAACAAGTTCCACTTAGTTGTGGAGCCATTACGAAGTTATTACGATGCGTACATACGTGTTGTAGAATACTCAATCGCTGTCGTTTTCTAGAGAAAGATGATTGCTTGTGAAGAAGGAAGACGCAATTGAGCTCGAGGGTACGGTAAAAGAGCCGCTGCCCAACGCCATGTTTAAGGTCGAGCTCGAGAACGGTCATTCGGTTCTGTGCAACATTTCTGGCAAGATCCGAATGAATTACATCCGCATTCTCCCCGGTGACAGGGTTGTCGTGGAGCTTTCCCCGTACGACCTGACCCGCGGCCGCATCACCTATCGCTATAAATAGCGGCACGCATACACGCTCTTTTCCGACTGCAGGCTTAGCTCAACCTACGGTCGGTTTGCGTGTGAAGACCAGCCATAGTTTTAAACGCCTGCGGCTGGGCGAGTAGATAGTAGGGAAGTAGTTTGAGCGCTACCGAAAGGAAGAACGATGAAGGTACGTCCTTCGGTCAAGAAGATGTGCGATAAGTGCAAAATCATTAGGCGCCATGGCAAGGTCCTCGTCATTTGCGAGAATCCCCGTCATAAGCAGCGTCAGGGTTAAGAGAGGAGACTACGTTGGCCCGTATTAATGGTGTCGACCTCCCGCGTGAGAAGCGCGTTGAGATCGGTCTGACCTACATTTACGGCATCGGCCGCACCACTGCGACGAAGATTTGCGTCGAGTGCAACGTTAACGTGGATACGCGCGTTAAGGACCTCACCGAGGATGAGGTTAACGCCATCCGCGATTATATCGATAAGAACCAGATCATGGTTGAGGGCGACCTCCGCCGTGAGCGCAACCAGAACGTCAAGCGCCTTATGGACATCGGCTGCAACCGCGGCCTTCGTCACCGCAAGGGCCTCCCGGTCCGCGGCCAGCGCACCCACACTAACGCTCGTACCCGCAAGGGCCCGAAGCGTCAGATCGGTGCTAAGAAGAAGAAATAAGGAGCGCAAGATAGATGGCTACTGCTAAGAAGAACGTTCGCGCTGCCCGTCTGAAGCGCGCGGACCGTAAGAACATTTCCGTGGGCCAGGCTCACATTCGTTCTACGTTCAACAACACTATCGTTTCGATCACCGATCCCCAGGGCAACGTCATTTCCTGGAAGTCGGCTGGCCAGGTGGGCTTCAAGGGCTCCCGTAAGTCCACGCCGTTCGCTGCCCAGATGGCTGCCGAGGCTGCTGCCAAGCAGGCCATGGAGCACGGTATGAACTGTCTCTTATACACATCTCCGAGCCCACGAGACGTAGAGGAATCTCG